>UWSL01000077.1 GCA_900552975.1 uncultured Mycoplasmatota bacterium
ATGTTAGTATGATAAAAGTTATTAATAATGGTAAAGATACGAAAGAAAAAATTAGAGAAATTATAAAAACTTTAACTATAGATAGTGAAAATAATAAAATTATTCCTAATGGCTTTAAAGCTATTATTCCTAAAAATACTACTCTACTCGATTATTCATTAGAGGAAGGAATGCTAAAATTAAATTTTAGTAAAGAGTTTTGGAATGTAAAAAAAGATGATGAAGAAAAAATGATTCAAAGTATTGTTTATTCATTAACAGAAATTAAAGAGGTACAGAAAATAATGATTTTTGTTGAGGGAAAACAAATACAAAAATTACCTAAATCAAATAAAAAACTAGATTTATATTTGGATCGTAATTATGGTATTAATAAAGTTTATGATATAAAGACTTTTAATAATATTGATTGTTATACAGTGTATTTTTTAGGAAAAGCTGAGGAGTATTATTATATACCTGTTACTTATTTTAAAGATAACATTAATGATAAGGTAGAAATAATTGTTGAAAGTTTGACAACTAGTCCAACTAATAATGAAGGTTTAATCAGTCATTTAGATTATCAAGTTAAATTAATGAATTATGAAATAAATGAGGATAAGATAGATATGTATTTTAATAATTATATTTTAAATAATTTAGATAAAAGTTATTTAAAAGAGGAAGTAAAATATTCGTTAGTTTATTCTTTAAATGATACTTTAGGAGTTAAAACGGTTAATTTTTTAGTAGATAATGAAGAAATTGAGCAATTTACTCTTGAAAATTAAAAATATATGTTATATAATTGGATTGTTCTTGGGTTATGTCCTCGTAGCTCAGCTGGATAGAGCAATCGCCTTCTAAGCGATCGGTCAGGTGTTCGAATCACCTCGGGGACACCATATTTAAATAAAAAAGTTCCATAAAGGAACTTTTTTTATGTTTGATTTTATATTAATTAATAAAGTTTATAACCATTTGGATTAGTAATACTTTCATTAGTTAAAATTAACTTAGAATATTTACCTTCATCATCAGAAATAACATTTTCTGCAGACATGACGATTTGACTAATTAAGTTATTTAAGTCGCGCATACTATGATTGTCTTCTGCTATATAATCTAAGAATGATTCAATAAAATCGCTTTCTAACTCTAATTCAACATTATAAAGACGCTTAAGCATACTCTGCTTTTTATATATTATTCCAATTTTGGACATTAAAGCTTTTTTTTGATCTTCACGACTTAGTTCAGTATATAATAATTTGTAAGTTATACGATCTAATAATTCTTTGGTAAAAACAGTATTGTTATATAGATTGGCAAAATTAAAAGTTGGAGCTTGACGAGTTTGACTATTAAAGCCTATTTCTTTAGGTGTTTGATAAGCTTCTTCGAAAACTCCAGAATAAACACGACTTGTTAAGCCGGTATCAAAGGTAAGCATTTTAGAATTAAGATAATTAGAACCTTTTTTGATGTTTAAAGGTGCTCCTTCCATAAATTTATATAATTCAGAAATAACTTCTTTTTTTACTGATAAGTCTTCTTTAGCTATTTTATCAAGTTCATCAAAAAGAATTAAACTTCTTTGGGCTTTGGTTACATCACCATGACATTCTTCAATTAAAGAATTAATGTAATCTTCAATAGTTTTACCAACTATCCCTTCAGGAACAAGACTTGGAGTATTAATACTGCGAAATGGAATATTTAAATAACTAGCTACAGCTTCAAAAGTAGCAGTTTTTCCTGAACCAGTTGGGCCGATAACAAGAATTGATTCAATGTCTTCTCTAATGGCTTGGGGTTTTAGATTGCGTGATAAAGTTGTAGCAATAATTTCAAGTTCTTTGTCATGACCGTAGATGCGTTCTTTTAAATATTTTACCAAGCCTTTTTTGGAAATATCGTGCGAAATTTTTTTGGAAGATGATGTTTGAGTTTGGTTTAAATTAATATTAATCTGACCATCATCTAACATTTCAATAATTTTACCATCTTTAACAAGAATACGAGTTGTGCCATAAGTGGCATTTTGTTTGGCAAATTTGGCTAACTGACTTTTCATTATTAGTAATTTTTGACGCATTTGTTTAACATCTGGAGTTGCTAAGATTTCTGCTAAAGAATCATTATTTAAAGAAATGATTGGCTCATCACCTACTATTTCAAAACTATGAACAAGATTTGATGAAGTTAAAAGATGTTTATTTATTTCACGTTTTTTTATTTTATCTTCATTAGTATTAACAATTATTATTTTTTCTTTTTCTTCTTCAAAGTAATAATTTAATAAAAAGTCAGGATCACCTTCTGGATAATCATATTTAGTACGTAAATCTTCTAAAGTTATAATTTTGTCAACAGTAATCATTTCATCATTAGTTGAAAAAGTATGATAAATTTCTGTTGAATAAAAATCTGAGCCTACTTGATAGCCTTCGATAATGCTTAGTGGAAGTAAAAAGTAAAGCTTATCATCTATTTTTATTTTGGAATATTTTATTGCATATTCGGGATTGTTCATTTTAATACACCTCAGTAGTGTATTATAAATTAGTTCCAATAAATAAGCAAACAAAATTATTTGTTTGCTATATTTTCATTAATTCATCTTCTTTTTCTTTTAACTTTTCATCGACTTTTTTATTATAATCATTAATAAGTTTTTGAACTTCTTCTAATTGTTTTTTCTCGTCATCTTCTGGAATAGATTCATCATTTTTGATGTCTTCGTTAGCTTCTTGACGTATTTTACGTAGAGCAACTTTAGTTTCTTCAGCAATTTGTTTAGCTTGTTTAACGTATTCGCGACGACGTTCCTCTGTTAATGCTGGAATTGTTAAGATAACAGATTCTCCATTGTCAGTTGGATTGATACCTAAATTTGATTCTTGGATAGCTTTAACGATGTCTTTTAAGCAACTTCTATCAAACGGTTTTATCATAAGAGTCTTAGCTTCAGGAACAGTTATATTAGCCAATCCTTGAAGTGGTGTCTTATTACCATAATATTCTACTTCAATACCATTTAACATAGCGGGATTAGCACGACCTGCTCTGATGCTTGATAGACGATTATCCATTACTTCTAATGATTTATTCATCGAAAGTTCAATTTCTTTATTTATCATATATTTAATTTCTCTCCTTTGTTTAACACTATTATAATCTATTGATTTTGATTATTCAAATAATATTTGTTTATTGCTTTAATTATTTCATTAGCAAATGTTTCTTCTTGTTCTATAGTCCAGTATTTTTCAACAGAAATATCATTTTTCATTGCAACCGTATCAATATTATAGTATTTAACTTTGCCATCAACAATAATATAAAAACTTGGAGCTAGTAAGTTGTTTTCACTACCATCAGTTGCTGTTAAATGACCATTTAATAATTCTTTTATTTCATAGTAATTGGAATTGCGTTGACTTTTATCATTATTTAAATCGTAATATTTTACTTCGTTTATTTTTAATTTTTTAGTTATTTTTTCAATTTCTTCAATATATTTGGTTGACCATTTGGAAGTATGACTTCCTATCATGATTAGGTTTGTACCACCTTTTATTTCTTTAATTACTGCATCAGCTTTGATAACATCATATTTTTCAGTATTTTTAATTGTAGGATAATAATCAGTTATGGTTGGTTCTTTACGTACGCTTAAAGCAGAATAGCGGTTGCTAAGGTAAATAAACGCAAAAATCATAAGAGCAAAAAGAATTAGGTAAATGATTTTTCTAATTACGGATTTTTTATTATTTTTAGGATTTTTCATAAGTTCCACTCCTCAATGGTATTATACCATGAATACCTTATATTATTGGTGATAAAAAAAGACACTTGTAAAAAAGTGTCTAATAATATGCTTATAATTAGCCTTTTATTTGAGACATAACTTCTTCAGCGAAGTTTTCTTGTCTTTTTTCAATTCCTTCGCCTACTTTGAAACGAGTCATTGAAATTAGTTCTCCTCCATTGTTAGCTACATATTTTGTTACATCAATATCGCCATCTTTGATGAAAGCTTGTTCAGCAAGACAGATTTCTTTGAAGAATTTTTTTAGTCTTCCTTCAACCATTTTTTCTGCTATTTCAGCACTTTTTCCTTCATTCATTGCTTGTTCTTTTAGAACTTCTTTTTCACGATTTACTTCGTCTTCTGGAACATCTTTGGCAAAGACATATTTTGGTTCCATAGCAGCAGCTTGCATTGCTACGTCTTTAGCTACTTCACTATTAGCACCTTTTACAACTGTTACTACAGCAATTTTGCCACCCATATGTAAATATGTACCAAAATTTTCGTCATCTGTTTTTTCAATAACTGCTAAACGACGGAAATCTAATTTTTCACCAATTTTTGATGTTTTAGCAACAATATAATCTTGAATAGTACCATCTTCGAATTGTAATTCTTTTGCTTCTTCTACAGTTTTAACATCACTAGCAAGAATTGTTTTACCAATATTTTCAATCATTTCTTTAAATTCTTCGTTTTTGCTAACAAAGTCTGTTTCGGCATTAACTTCTACCATTACAGCTTTATTACCATCTGTGAAAATATTTGCTAAACCTTCAGCAGCAATACGTGAGCCTTTCTTATCAGCTTTAGCAATTCCTTTTTCACGTAACCAATCAATAGCACTTTCTAAATTGCCATCGCATTCACTTAAAGCTTTTTTGCAGTCCATCATTCCTGCGCCTGTTTTTTCACGTAATTCTTTTACTAAGCTTGCGCTTACCATACTTTTTCCTTCTTCCTAATAATATATTATTCACTTAAAGATGCAATTAATTCATCTTTTTTCATAGCTGAAAAGCCTTTAATACCAGCGTTTTTAGCCATTGTTTTTAATTCAGTTAAAGTTTTTGTGCTTAAATCTTCAGTAGCTTCTTCTTTAGCAGGTACAACTACTTCTTCTTTTTCCTTTACTTCTTCTTTAACTGTTTTTGTTTCTTCTTTATTTTCTTTTCTATTATCTTTTCTATTTTTTTTATCATCTTCAGTAACATAATCGATGATTTCACCACCATTTGCTTCAGCAATGGCATTTCCTAATACTCCTAGAACAACTTTAACAGCTCTAACAGCATCATCATTACCTGGAATAACGAAATCTACGTCATCTGGATCACAGTTTGTATCTACAATACCAAAAATAGGAATATTTAGTTTTCTTGCTTCTCTAATAGCATTGATTTCTTTTTTAGGATCAACGATAATTAAAGCTTGTGGTAATTTAGTCATGTTACGAATACCACAAAGCAATTTATTTAATTTATCATATTCTTTACGTAGAGCAATTACCTCTTTTTTAGGTAGAACATCGAATGTTCCATCTTTTTCCATATTTTCGATTTCTTCTAATCTTTTTACTCTTCTTCTAATAGTACGGAAGTTAGTTAAAGTTCCACCTAACCATCTTTCAGTAACATAGAAAGAATTTGTTCTTTCAGCATTCTCTTTTGCTGCTTCATTTGCTTGTTTTTTAGTACCTACAAATAAGAAAGTACCATCATTTTGAGCAATTTTATTAATTTCAGCATATGCTTCTTCGATTTTTGCAGATGTTTTTTGCAAATCAATTATATAAATGTCATCTCTAGTTGTAAAAATATATTCTTTCATTTTTGGGTTCCATCTTTTTGTTTGATGACCAAAATGAACTCCAGCTTCTAATAAGTAACTTAAAGAAACTACGGCCATAAAAAAATCCCTCCTTCGTTATACATCTGAATGCTTCAACTTTATTTTTCACCTCTTCGGCACTCGAAAAATAAATCCACACACATGTTTATTTGCTTTTTTAAGCCGAGATTATTGTATCAAAAAAAAGTACCTATAACAAGTACTTTTCTCTTTATTTTAGCTATTTGCTTGATTTTCTTACTAATTTTAAAGTTCCGGAATTAGTCTTAGTTGCTGATTCAGTTTCGTCATGAACATCAACAATAAGCTCTTGTTCAGTTAAAGCTTCATACTTAACAGTTGGGATATTTTCTGTTGAGATAACTTCACTGATAGTATAACCATCAGCTGTTTGGACACCTTCATAAACACCGTCTTTGTTAACAGGAAGATAAATTGTTTTTTCAAATTGATTAGTTTTTGAAATGCGGTTACCATCCATAGTATAGCCTTCTGGAATTACTTTAAAGCTGCCGTCATTAGCTTCAAATGTTGTAAAATTTTCATAATCTTTGTATTCTACAATAGCATCGATTTTAGCTATTTCGGAACCTTTTTCGGTATAGACAGTATCTCCTATTACTAAGGCATCAATATTACTTTCTTGAAGAGCTTGTTCTAAGTTCGTACCATCACAATATTTGAATGCATAGTTATTAGCTGTATAAAGACTTTGAGGTAGAACACAAACAGATTCAGAAACATAAGAATTTACTAAATTGTCGGCTTTTTGACGATCTTTGTAATTTTTGTATTGTTCATGAGCATAGAATGCTCCACCTATAGCCACTGCTCCGTAAACTAATTCTGCAGCAACAAAACCAATTTTTTTAAGTTTTTTTCTATTTTTTTTAGGTACTTGAACCTCTTCAGTTTGAGTTTGATTGAATGTTTGATTGTTGACATTACTACGTTTTTCGCGCATAAAGCCTGGAACTTTTATTTCATCAGATTGATTAGTCATAGTATTTCCCCTTTTCTAAGGTGTTATTGTAGCAGTCTTTTAGAAATTAGTCAAATAATGATTAACAATATTTTTTTAATAAAATTAGATAATGATTCTTTTTAGTTATTTTTAGGATTTTAGCAAACTTATATTTCCCTAGACGACGAATACTAAAAACATCATTTTCTTGTAAAACTTTGGTATATTTAGTAGTGACCTGATAATTTAAAATCACTTCTTTGTTTTGAAATTTAGCTATTATATTGGGACGACTTGTTTTTGATAAAACGGCCACAATAGTATCAAAGCGTAAACTAGAAACTAATAGCTCAATAAGTTCAAATTTTGGTTTATATGATGCTAGAGTTTCTAAAGGGACTTCATTCATTTCAATTATTTTGTTGTTGAAAAAAGAAGCGTTAAGTTTTATATCATCAAAAATACTGGGAATAATATAGATATAGGAAATATTTTTTTGGATGATAATATCGCCAAAAGTCTCCTCTTTTAAACCAAGTGAAAAAAGCATTTTTAAAACAGCTTGATGACTAACTTCTTCTTGAAATAATATTTTTAATAATTTAAGGGGTGGATTATTTTTTAAATAGATAATTTTTTTGGTACA
>UWSL01000078.1 GCA_900552975.1 uncultured Mycoplasmatota bacterium
TGGCGAAATCGTATTTTTTAATTTCAGCAGCTATTTTTGTTTCTTTATTTCTTTCATGTAAGTATAGATCATTTTCTAATTTATAAAGAAACTTATTTCTATCTTGTGAATATTTTACGGTGTCTAAAGTACCACGACCAAGTTTATGATTATCGTTGTTGTAATATAACCAACCATTATTTAAATAAACAATTGAGTAATTTGTGTTAGGAGATAGCTTTATTTTTAAAGCTATCCCTAACACTATTAAAGTAATTATAATTAATCCAATAACAAGTAAAAAGCTTTTAGATTTTTTCATATTCCCCCTCCTTTTAAGATAATTCCCTTTTTTTCTTATATGCTTTTAAGAAAATGAAAATTGATAAAATGGTAATTATAATAAAGATAGATAATCTATTACTTGTATTAGGATTATTGAATTCCTCTTTTGTTGTATTATAGAAGTCTATTGTTTCACTATCATGATCAATAATGGTTACTTCATCGACAATATAATTATACTTATAATTTATTACTTTAACTTTGACAATATATGAATTAGGATCATAGTTATAATTATTTCCATCATTTATTTCACTTATTTTATAATAATAGATACCATCTTGCTTGTAAGTTATTGGTCCAAAGGTAATGTAACCATTTGAATCATTTTTAGTAATTATTTCTGTAGCATTAGCAATTTTATTACCTTCATAATCAATACTTTCTAATTTGAATCTAAATGGTTCTTCTGATAATTGATTATCTAAATATTTTTTAGCATAAAATGAATAATATGTTATACCTTGACTTGTTACTGTGCCTCCAGCTATATTATTAAAGATTTTGGAAACACTTGTATCAGTAACCGTTGTTTTACCATTTACAGATAGAAGAAGGTAATTTTTTAAATCATTTGAACTCATTAATAACTCTGTATCAAATGTTACTCTAAAATTATTATAAAGATCTGGTTTTAATAAAGTTATAGTAATAGTATTATTTTCATAAGTAAAATTATAATCTTGATTTTGAATTAATTCATTCTTTACCTTAGTTCCAGTAGCACTTGTTTCTAAAGCATATACTTTTAGTGTATCATTATAATATGAAAGTATTTCATCAAGTTCATCGGTAAGAATTACTTGATCTGCATCTGTTAAAGAGTTCCCATAATCGACAGCCAAGTTAACATCTGCATACCATTTTATTAAAGGTAAATTATTCTTTGATTTGCCATTATTTTTATAAGTTTTCTTCAAAATGGCAGGGAACATTGTATTTCCTTCACTTGATGAAGATGGTCCAGTTACGCCGTCACTTTTAACTTCAACAACATTTTTAATATTTAAAGTTTTATCTGGAACTTCTTTTTCATATTCATATTTTTCTTTATCTAAGGACAATGTATAATCAATTGATATTTCTGTCATATTAGATAATTCTTTAAAATAAACAATAAAATTATAATCACCATTTTTATTAAATGTAAAATTTTCATTGTTTTGATTAAATATTTTTATATTTTCTGGTAATGATGATTCTTTAGTACTATCATATAAAACTTCGGAAAGACCATTTTTATTTGAAGTTATTTTTATATCAGAAATGTGGAAGTATTTTTGATAATTTTCATCAATTGTAGCAATATCTGAAATATATACATCTTTTCTAATTATTGTACCAGTGTTTAATTTTATATTCCATTTTGTTTTAGTCAGATCTTCATTAGGATTTCCTAAATAAGTCTTAGCAATTTCTAACGGAAAATCAAATTTTATATCTTCTGTTTTAGCTGATGCTTTAGAAATTATTGAACCTTTTTCTAGTTTAGCTTCATTACTTAAATTAAAAGTTCCATCTTTTTTTCCAGCCGCTTCATTATATAAATTTTCATCTAAGTAAGTTACATAATTGACTGTTATAGTTTTATTGTTGTTTAAATAATTATTACTTTCACTATTTTTAAATTTAAGTCTAAGAGTTAAACCATCTTTATTTACTTCAATATTATTTTCATAACCAGAACTTGGAGTGTTATTTTCATAAATTATTTCTGCTCCTAAAGAAATAGTTAAATTACCAATTGATATAGCCTTTTTGACAGCGTCATCACCATTAACTTTTACTTCGTCAGTAATATTAATTTCTTTGTCTGATGTGCCAGTATTAAATTTTAATTGCCATTTTGTTTTATCATTATCTTGAGAAAGAATTGTTTTTGTTATTTTTGTTTTATATGTTGATATATTTATATATCCACTTGTACTTTCTTTTTTTAGTGAATCCCCTTGGTTGTTATCCAGCACTCTATTTTTAATGACGGCAATATAAGTCTTATCAGTTCCTTTTATGTGACATTCTTCATCAATTAACCCCTCTTGTAAAGCTTTTTGATAGAAAGATTCAAAATCAATTGAAATCTTGTATTCTAATCGGCTACTACTATCATAAGATATTCCATGTAATTGATAACGCATACTATGTTCATCTTCACCATCATATTGTGATTTAATATTGAATTGGCGATTATTTTTTTAAGTAAAGTTATAATCTTTATTATTCTCAAGAGCGCCAGATATTTCATAAATTTTTTCATATTCTTGACTATGATAAATATTATCTTTATACAATAAAGTAATGTCTGAATAATTAGAATATTCTAATAATAATTTATTTAATTTAGCTATTTTAGTTTGTTCTGCTTCAGTAAAAGAATCTAATTTATATTTTTCATCTAAAGAAAAATAATAAGTATCTGTTAAGTCAATACTAGGTTTTAGATCTTTACCAGTTGAATACACATCATAAGTTATTTGCCAATTAAATTCATTATTTTGAAAGGCACTTTCTTTGTATGTTTTGGAAATATATGGATTTTTTAAATATCCTGATTGTACTTCCTGGGTGGTATATGCAGTTAAAGTTTTATTGTCTTTATCAACAGTTGATTGATATTTATCCATAAGTTCTTGATGACGATTTCCTTCTGTTGTTGATGAGTTATTTTCACCTTCTAGTGTTTCTTCAGAAATATCATTTTCATAGGTTCTTGTGGAACCAACAGTACTAATAACATCTAAATATTTACCTTTATAATATTTACTTTCTCTAAATGACGGCAAAGTATTTCCATGTTCATCTGTTATTTGACGTGTATTATCAATGTCGAATACCAAATCATATTTTATTTGATAACCACTAGTGCTTGGAATTGCCCCATCACTTTTCTCAAGATGAACATTGTATAAATCAATTGTATCATTTTCGAATTTTATATAAGAATTTTCCCAACCACTTGCAAAGGCATTATTTTCATAAATGATAGTTCCATTGTCTGCACATGCAGTATCGGTTTTATTAAAATGTTCACAATATGTTATAGTTAAATTTTTTATTTCTAAATATTGTTTTAGTAAAAGTAAGATATTTTTGTCTTTTTCTGTAATTAAATAGCTTGTATCATCAATATTATTACGGTCAGAATATTGCTCAAACCCTAAGATAATATCTTTGATATCAATATAATTTGATGGAATATAACCAACTCTAGTAAAGACTGTATTTCTTATGTTATCACGACTTAAATAATTACGTCCAGCAACTACTGTTTCGCTTAGTTCCTCTGTGGATTTATTTACATAAATATCTGCTAATAGCCTTGATTTAACTTCAGCACTAGCAGTTGGTAAATCACGATTATTATTGTAATTAGAGTTTTCAACATTCCAATCAAAGGCTTTTGCTTCACTCTTTAGAGTATAGACATAATCCGAAGTTAGTAAACCTAAATTATTATTTTCTTTTAAATCGTTAAACATTAATTTATTATCAGTTTCTGTGTAGTAATCAAAGTTTAAGCTTTGTACATCTAGTAAACCTGTAACTTTTACACTAAAGCCATTATTCATTTGACGTAATGTTTCACGATAATTTTCACCATATTTACTAACGAGGCAATCTTTATATAAGGCACATTGTTCATCTACATTATAACTAATTGTTGCACATACGCCATAATTATTACATTTTTCTGCTAAAGTTACTCCTTCGTTAATATAATTTTCCAAGTCATTTTCATCAAACATTATGCCTATACTATTGTAATCATTATAAGAGGAAGCATAATCTTTTGGAACTCTACTTCCGCCTGATATTATTAATCTTTTTAATTTTGTATATTGAGCTGGTAAGCCACTAAATTTTTCTGTGAACTGATATGTTCCACTAAAAAACGTAGGATTTAATGAATTGGTTGGCAATGAAGAGTAACCATTAATGGTATAAATACTAGAATTAAAAGATGGTTTTAAGCTCCATTTTGTAATATTTTTTGTTTCCGAATCATTATTTAAATTTACTATTTCTTCTGCAACTTTGGAGATATTTCCATTATTTAGTGCGATTCCTCTATTAACGTAATTAGTACTTATGACTGCACGGCCAGATGCTGTAAATTCTGAAAATTGAAAATATATCTCATAATTGCCATCTCTATTAGAACCTTGAGTTTCATTATTTTTTATTCTTGTAAAGAAAACAAGCCTTAAAGAATCATTGTATATATAATTTGACAGGTTACCTGCAGCTCCATTGTAAATATTTCCGTCTAATAAACTTCCTAAATGATTATAAGAAAGCATATTATATTGACTTTGATTTTCTCCTCGATTTATGTTGGCTATTGGAGACAATGAATTACACATTGTATCAGTACAAGTATATATAACATTACCGATATCAGAATATTTGTTTCCTTTGGCTTCTTCAAAATTTCTTTTTATGCTCCTACTTCCAGCATCATAGAAATAATCCGTATTAGGAGTTAAAAAATCACTAGAACTATTTAAGAAGGCCAATTGATTTGGTAATAGCAAATGAAAATACGTTTGAACCCATGATTGATAATATCGTAATTCAGTGGCATCTATTGTGATTTCCCATTTAGTTATATTATCTATCATTTTTTCTGACTGAATAGACATAAATTTTGCATTTTCATTAGATGAAGGAAAGGCATAAGAAGTTGAAAAAGAAGTGTTTTTACAAGGTATATAATCTCCTCTTATACAATATTTTAAATTTGGATTAGTAAATTGATTATCTATTGAGCCATTATTGTCAACTGAAATTCTATTAGAGTAAGTTAAGTTGTATGGGATTTCTACCCTTACATGTTTGTTAGAAACATTAAATATATAAAAATTCATGTTTAAATCATCATTTGAATTTAAATCAAAATCATACATATAATTACAATATGATGAATTCTTAGTACATTTATATTTCATTAATTCACTTCTGCCTGTTTCTCTATAGCCGTATTGTGTATGATTATCAATTGTTGATTTAGTGAAAAGTATCCAATAGTATTCACCATCACTATTAGGTTGTGTACTTCGCCATATTCCATAATGATTTTTATATTCACTTGTAAAATATTCAAGATAATCTTCGCCTAATATTCTTTTCATTTGTAACTGCAAAGCTGGGTCAGCAGGATTGGCACCACTAATAGTTGATGCAAATGAATGATCTGGACTTGAAGTAAAATCATATGTCGTTCCATTTATGTAAACCTTCATCATATTGGATAGATAACCATTATTAGTTGATAATTCTTTTGAATTTAAACTGTAATATAAACCAGATGAAGTATGAAAAGATGTATTAAATGACATTTCAACGTAATTTCCACCTGAGAAAGCCTGATAAGAAACTCCATATAAAGATGTAGTATGCCTAAATCCATCGCCATCTGTTCTAAGTACTCCTTCTCCAGAAATATAATATGGACAATGTGTTGAGGCATAAGTTTTTAATTCTCCTATAGCATTTGTTTCATCTTTATATGAAACATCGTTCGAAACACTTTTTTCTTCAGTAAATATTTTTTCCTTAAGAACAATTTTCCATTCTTTTATTCCTTTAATCGCATTTCCATTATTACCAAATTCTATAGATAGTGTCTTAACTAAGCAAGAATATGGACTAAAATCTGTATTTTGACATTTTTTTTGTGAATTACTATTATCATAAATTAAATCATAGTATTCTTCAAATTTTAAAGTTATATCTGTGTTGTTGCCATCTGTAGCATAATATCCGCCACTCTTTGATGATTTTTTATTAGTAAGCTTTTGACCATCGGCATATATTTCAATATTTCTTAGCCAATCTGATCCATCCGTTGATAAACCTATTCCATCACTAAGGTCCACTTTTAAAGTTCCTTTTAGTTCACGTTCTTCTAACGGACGATTATCTGTTATAGTGGTAACAAATTTTTTTAAAACACCTGATGAGGAACTTTCTATATACTCTTGTAATGTATAAGGATCTGTTGCTTCAGGCTCTCTTATCTCCTCACCTTTCATCCAAAATTGTAATACTCCCAAGGAATCAAAATCGATTGTTTTTAAATCTGTATTTTGATTTTTTATAGTATTTGATAAATTAAATAATATTTGATAATTAAATTTTATATTAGTTTGGTCTTTAGTATTTTCAAATCTAAATTTTAAACGATAACCAGTCTTTCCTTCTGGATATACTCCACCAAGACATTCTACATTTCCTGATTTATATAAACGTGTTTCACCATCTGGGCCATGTTCTGTACCTACAACTATGTCTTCGGAAGGAATTATGTATGAGGGAATATCTGTATAATAAATAGTTTCTTCATCAACTAATAAATTTCCTTCGCTATCAAAGAAATTAACAATATCATAACTTAAAAGTAAATCATCTTCTAAATTTATTCTTGTCTGTGGTGGTGAATTAGCGGTGAATTTATATATTGAATCAAGTTCAGTTTCAGGATTAGTAGTACTAACAATCCGACCTTTTGCATCTGATAATGTTAAATAAACTTTTAAATTGGTATCTTCAATATTTTTCTTTTGATATTCTTTATTATTTGACTTAGCATAAACCAAGGTGTTTTTTTGAACAATATTATTTTTTGATATATTTAAGCAAGTAAAATTGGCAATATTTAGTAAAGTTATTAAGCATAATAAAAACATAGCAATTTTAGCTCGACGATGAGAATATTTGTTTTTCTTATATTTTCTAAAGATATAATATATATTTAAACTAAAAATTATAATAAAAAGTATTAATAAAATTATATTAAATTTACTCATCATACTACACCCACTCTA
>UWSL01000079.1 GCA_900552975.1 uncultured Mycoplasmatota bacterium
ACCTGCTAGACCACCACCTTTATAGTCAATTAAAACAAATTGGACTTCGTTAGGGCTATAGTTAACACACATTGATAAGATATAAGTGATAATAAATTCTGATTTACCTGAACCGGTTGATCCAGCGATAAGACCATGCGGACCATGGGCTTTTTCATGAAGATTTAATTCAAATAAATTACCATCCGGATGTACTCCTACGGGAGCACTTAAAGATAAAGTTGGATCATTAGTTTCCCAACGATTACCAATATTAAGTTGCTCTATTTTACCTACCTTATACATTTCTAAAAATTCTAAAGTAGTTGGTAGTTGAGAAGCTACTTCAGATGAAGCAATTGGAATATTAGAAACCTTATTAATAATTGAGGTTAAATCAGAATAATTACAAAATTCAGGGATAAAATTCTTTTGATTATTACTTTTTATTTCTTTATTAAAAATATGTGCTTCTACATCATTAACATCTACAAAATTTTCACATCTACTAGGTAAATTTTTAATATTTTTTTCAAACATTAATAATGAGAAACCATAATTTTTGGTAGATTTAAGAAGTTTTTCAATAATACCAGTATTTTTTATATGATAGATATCATCGGTTATTATTAGGAAATAACTATCAAATAATTTATATAAATTTTTATCATCAAATGATGAATCAATATCTTGCATATTATTTTCTTCGGGATTTTTTAATGCATTAACACGTTCTTGATAAATGGTTTCAAGATATGAAGATATATCCTTTAAATCTTCATCTTTAGTAGCAAAGAAACGTTTATCACTATTGTTACTAATACAATGAGAAAGATATTTATATTGATGCCAAATATAGCTATTTTTTTCAGATACTAAGAAAACTAATTTTAAATCATGACTACTATGATAAGTTATTAATTGAATAAGTAAATTATCTATATAAGCTTTTTGATTACTACACTCCATTATTATAGGATAAATATTGTTGGTAATTAAAGATTCAACAATGGGAACTTTGTTTAATTTCAATTCTGTTGTAGCCAGTTTTTCGGTTTCTTCAGCAAGAGAATCTTCTATAAGAGTAAATTCTTTTTGTTGATAATCTAAGTTAATAAATGCTGGAATACTACCGCATCCAAGACGAAGAGATAAGAATTCTTTATCTTTTATTTCACGACTCCAAAAGTCAGATGTTTTACTTAATATTGTATTTATACACTCTTCATATGTTGGAAATAATTCTTTTAAAGCTTGTTCTTGTTTTAAAATTGTTTCAGAAATAATTTTCTTTTTACTTTCTAAGTATTCAGTATATTTACGAATGCGATTTTCTTCCGCTTTTTTATCACGATTTTTTTCATATTTTTCAGTGAGAATTGGGAAGACGATTGTTCCAACAGCTAGTGAAACACAAGTTACAATAGATAATAATTCTTGTTCTAGTGTTGAGGTACCACTTGCTAGTTTAAAAAGTGATGTAACACCTGTAATCATAGATACAATGCTCATTACAACAGAACTACCAATAGTTAAAAAAGCTGGGGTTTTGGCATTTTCTACTTTTTCTGGTGGATCAATCAAAGATATTTGTTCATTTTCAACACTCGGTCTTAAAGATGGTGTATGAAAGAAATATTCATTTTCTTTGTATAAATTGGTATTTTTTTCTTTGGAAGTTAAATCAGTAAATTTAGAGTTGGTGTTACGAGATAAGCGATATATTTGTAATGAATTTACTTTTACTAAAGATGGAATATTATTAATTCTGATAAAGCTACGCATCCAAATTACTTTTAAACCAAAGATAAATATTTTATCACCATAGTTAAGTTTTTGATGAGAAGCTAAAATGTCATTAACATAAATAGCCGGTGAATTTTCAGCAACGGTAATCCACCAATCACCATTGTTATCACGATCAAGAGCAATATGATTAGGAGAAACTAAATCATTTTTATAAATAATATGATTGTTACTATTAGACCCAATTAAAATTTGTTTATTCGTAATAGGAATTTCATAATCAATATATTTATCAGCTTTTGAAGGCAAGCAAAAAAGAAAGATGTATTCTTCACAGTCATTAAAACAAATGGTAAAAGTTTTAAACTCTTCTAGAACAATCTTATTTTGTGGATACTTACTAGTATATAAGCTTATATTTTGATTTTTGTATATAACCCATTGTTTACTTTCTGTTTGAATATAAATCATTTTTTCTTCTTTATCTACTTCAGAAATATAACTTATAGAAAATGATTCATCAATCTTTTCTGGTAATTTATAAGGTCTTACATTGTGTTCGTTACCAATAAATAATTTCATACAAATACACCTTTTACTATTCTTTCTATTATCAATTATAGCATATTTAGTTTAATATTAAATAGTATTTTTTTTATTTAACCTAGTTTTAATCTAACAACACTATTTTCTTTAACATATAAATCTTTTTCTGGTAATTGATAAATAATTTTATCTCCTTCTCCTTCGGTTTCAATTTTAAATTGTTTTAATTCTTGCTGGGCTTCTTTTAAGGTTTTATTAGTAACATCTGGCATTTGGATATATTTAGTATCTAACCATGTATATTCACGAGGTGTTACTTCTTTACTTGGAGGAATATTTTTGATGCTGATGATACTTTTTAAAATTCTTTTAGCAATAGGTGCTGAGACTGTTCCACCATATTGAGTTATGCCTTTGGGATTGTCTACTGCAACGTATACAACATACTCTGGTTTATCAGCTGGCATAAAGCCAATAAAGGAAACAATATAATTTCCACTCATGTAAAGACCATTATTTACTTTTTGAGCAGTTCCTGTTTTACCACCAATGCGATAATTTTCAATATAAGCATTTTTACCTGTGCCTTGACTAACGACGCTTTCTAAGGTGTAACGAACCATTTTAGAAGTTTCTTCACTGATAACACGTCTTTTTAGTTGAGGCTTATTTTCTTTGATAATGTCTTTTGTTTCTGGCTCAGTTAAATATTTTACAATATATGGAGTATATAAATTTCCTCCATTAATAGCAGCACTAACACCTGTTACCTGTTGAATTGGAGTAACACTTATGCCTTGTCCAAAGGAAATAGTTGCTTGTTCAACGGGACCAATTTTATCTTTTGCAAACATAATTCCTTTAGATTCACCATTCAAATCAATACCGGTTTTCTCGGTAAAACCAAACTTTTCAACATAACTATATAAACGATCGGTTCCTAGTTTTTGCCCCATGACAACAAATCCAGGGTTGCTTTGGGTCAATACACGAACACTTTAAAAAAATTATTTTCTTATATATTAAGTGGTTGTACGTTGTACGTTTTGAATTTTAAAAATGATAAAAAAATAATAAATGTTATGTGCATAACATTTATTATATTTTTACTATAGCTAAAAATTTAAATACCATTAATAGTAATACAATCCTGATAAAAAGTCTTATCTAAAATCTTTGATACTATAGATTATAGATGCAAATCAATATGCCACTTAATTAGAGCAATAAACAATTTTTAATAGTAAAAGCAAAAAGAAATTGTGAAAAGCTAATAATTTGTTTAGTACTCTTTATCATTAGTTAAAAATTCAAGATGTTAATAATCTATGTTTGCTTTTGCTACATCTATTGCTGGTCGTACACCATAAGGCTCAGCATTGGTAACTGTCAAATCATGCAAAGCAATATGTGAACCATGAGGACCCCAAACATGAATAGAGTTAATAGATCTTGGTGTTTCTAACCACCATGCCCATATTTTTGACTGACTTTGTGCAAAAATTGTATTTTCTAATAAATATGTATAATTTAATAATTCATTATTTTTATTGGTAGGTATATTATTTTTTCCAGTTCCTTTTCTTAATTCTTGTAATGTAAGAAGTCGTGCAGAATACCCTTCATAACTAAAATCAGATGGTAAAATTCCTGCTTCTGTTTTATTCTCATTTTCATCACTAACTATATTTCGGATACTATTTTTCAATTTAACATTTGGCCATTGAGAAACTGTTGGCAATCCCTTTATCGCTTCTGTCGGACCTTTGTTGTTGCTTGAAGCATCATATATATACCTTTTGTTAAGATCTGGTTGACCAGCATTTATATTATTGTAGTATATTAAAACTGCTGTATCTTCTTCGAATTCTTTTGTTGTCGTATTATAGTAATCACTTACAAAATAAAATCTTTCAGTATCTGAGTCATATATGCCATCACCATTTACATCACAATCGAATGCATCTCCATTTGTTAAAATACCAGTCGTCCCAATATTTCCATATGCAATTGAATCACCTCTTTTAGCTACAATTTTTCTGCATAAATAATTATCTTTATAATCGCATACTTCTTCATGAAGTTTTATTGCCCTTTTACATATGTATTTGTTTAATTTTATTCTAATGTCTCCGTTTATATTTGGTATTATTAAAATTTCATTATTATACTGATATTCGTTATTTATCGAAAGTCTTTTGTTATTCATGTATATCAACAAATTACTATCAGACGTATTATAAATATTTAGGTTTAACGTGTCTCCCTCAATAACTTCTTTTGGTAAATCATTATTATTGGAAATATTAATATAATCAACATTATATATTCTTCTAAATTTAAAAGCTAAAACAAAGTTCTCTGCTTCGTTACTAACGCTAGCATTCTCTTTATAAGATATTTTTATTTTCAATCTTTTTTTTACTCCTAAGGAACATTGGTTATTTTCACAGATTTTATCTTTTAAGTTATAATTTATAAAATCAAATTTCAAGTTTTCATTATCAATTGTAGCTTCACCTATTCCCATAGGAACATTACCTAGATTATAAACATCAACATTATAGATAACGTATGAATTTTTATTATTTAAGCTGATACTGCCAGAAATATTAGCAACATTATAATCTTCGTAATAACTAGTTGCTTCACTCACATTATCAATATTAATATTCATTACTCTTACATCTTTGTCTATTCGTACATTAGCATTTATATCTTTAATCGCTAGATCATTTTGAAAAGCAGAGAATCCTATGTTTAAAAATGCGATGATAAAAAGTAGTATTACTGTTAAAAAATAAAATAAGATATTACTTTTTTTTTGTGGATTTCTTTTTCTATTATATTTCATATTTTTTCTTATCACCCTTTAACATAATTATCATAAATATTGTAACACACTAATTAATTATTTGTTTAATTATTATATAAAATATGAATTGTTTTTTTGTGCCAGGTATTTTAGTTTTTAAATAAATTTTTTTAGAATATTTATGGAATATTGATTGTTTTATAATATTCAAGATGAGTTAAAATTTCTTTATTAATTATTTTTTATTGTTAAGATATAGATAGTTCAATAAATGTAACATGATATTTTATATTATTTGTAATAATTTATGTGTATTTAACACAAACTAACATATTTATTTTTTGCTATATTAGTCAGAAAAGTGAAACATCTTATTACTAAATTCTATTTTCTTAATTATTTTGGGATTATTAAAATTAAAATAGATAGTAAATATTACCTTTTGACGATTATTACTTATTTTAGTTATTTCCACTTTTTCAATTAATATTCTTATAAGATTTGGAAGTTCATTTTTTAATTCAAATTTTTTCAGCAAAAATTTATTTAGTTTGTCTAATTTTTGGGTATTTTTTTGTTTTTCAAGATATTTATTATTTATTTTTTCTATTTCTGCTTTTAGCTTTACAATTTGAGTATTAAAAGAATCATTTTTTTTCTTTAGTTCAGAATCACTTATAATTCCTTTTAAATTTAAATCTAATAACCTTTCTTTTTGCTTATCAATACTAGTTATTTCGTGATATAAAATTTTAGAGTTTTTATTTTCTAAAGTATTGATTATTATATTTTTGTATTCTCTTGATATAGTGGTTAAATAATCTTTTTTATTATTCAGTAGTTCATCAAAAAGAGATATAAATATTTTATCTATGTATGCTTCTTTTATTATTGGTGATTGACATGCTCTAAGTCCATTAATTTTATAATTCTTGCAAACCCAAATTGGAGATGACGCACGATTGCCACCAGAGCATCTTATATAAATTTTTTGACAATGAGAGCAAATTAATTTACAAGTATATTTGGAATTTTCAAGGGCTTTGGTACTATTTAATATATGACGTGATATATTTTTTTTACGCAATTCATGGATGTTATTCGCTTTATTCCATAATTCTTCCGATATAATGGCAGGTATTCTTTTATCTTTTTCAATTATTTGTTTATTTTGGGCAACTTTTATTTTTTTATGAGTTTTGTAATCCTCAATTTCAGTAAGGCGAGCTGTGTAATATCCTTTATATCGAGGATTAGCTAAAAATTTAGCTAGGGTTGTTTGGGAATATGCTTGACCTTTGCTGTTTAAATACCCCATTTGAGCTAGTTCTTCGCCTATTTTTTTTAAACTTACTTTCCCACTAGCATAAGTTGTAAATAGATATCTAATGATTGGAGCTTCTTTTTCGTTTATCTTATACATTCCATTCTTTTTATAATAACCTGTTAAATTACCACCAATAAGTTTGCGGTCTTTAATCATTCTAATAATACCAAATTTAACTCTCTCTGATAATTTTCTAACTTCATCTTGAGCTAGACTAGACATTATCGTTAAGCGAAACTCAGCATCTTCTTGGATAGTATTTAAATTATCTGCTAAAAAATAAACAATTGTTCCTTGTTTTAATAAATATTCGGTATATTTAATACTATCGACTGTATTCCTTGAAAATCTTGAAATTTCTTTAGTTAATATCAAATCAATATCACCTAAACTGGCATCTTCTATCATATGTAAAAATTGTGTTCTTTTTTTTACAGCCGTTCCACTTATTCCTTCGTCAATATATCCTTTGATAAAATGCCAATTTATATTTTCATTAATCATTTCTTCAAAATAGTTTTGTTGATTTTCTAGAGAATTTAATTGGTCGTCTTTATCGGTGGAGACACGAGCGTAATAAGCTACTTTAAGAGGCATATCATAAATTGTTTTACCTTTTCTTAATTCTTCACGAGCTTT
>UWSL01000080.1 GCA_900552975.1 uncultured Mycoplasmatota bacterium
AAGCTTATATAAATCCTTGTCTTCTTTTTCTTCGAAAATATTAATAACTTTTTCAAGATTATTTTCATCTTTTAATTCAATCATTTCTATTTTATGATATTTAGTAATTCTTTTCTGATAGTCGTTTATTAAATCATTTAAATATTTTTCTTTTATTTTACCTAAACAAATTATTTTTATCATACATCTATCATCTCACTTTTATTTTTTTGTTCAGCACAGCAAATTGATTCAAAAGTAACTTCATATTCCGTGAATATTTCATGAAGGGTATTCATGGCTTTTTCTGGAGTATTATTTTTATGACTTAAGTGAAGAAGAATTATTTTTTTAGTATCTTGACCAATTAATTTAGCTAGGTATATTGAACTATCTTTGTTAGAAAGATGTCCATATGGACCCATTACACGATCTTTTAACCATTTTGGATAAGGACCATTAAGAAGCATTTCTATATCATGATTACTTTCAAATAAATAAACATTTCTATTTGTTAATAGAGGAAAATACTTTTGATTTATATATCCAGTATCAGTTAGATAGACTAGTGAACGGTCATTGCTAGTTAAAATAAAACTTCTAGCATCGGATGTATCGTGAGATGTTTTAATTATATTTATATCAACATCATCAAGTTTAATTTCATCTCCATATAATAAAACTTTTTCATAATCTTGTAAGACTTCCAATTCTGAAAACATTTGAGGACTAACACAAATCGTTGGAGTATATTTCTTTATAAAATTTTTAAGTGCTTTGATATGGTCATCATGAACATGAGTGATTAATATGTAATCAATATCTTCAATAGCAACAGAAAGCTCAGAAAGCTTTTCCTTAATGTACTTTACTGTTGTTCCAACATCTAATAATATGTGATGGTTTGCAGTTTGTACATAAGTTACATTTCCTTCTGAGCCACTAGCTAATACGCACGTTTTCATTAACCCCACAACCTCAATGGATTGATTGAATGACCACCATTATAAGGCTTTCCAACGAAGACACCAAAGTGTAAGTGAGTTCCAGTAGCTGTACCACTTTTACCCATAGCAGCTATTTTTTCACCACGTTTTACATATTGGCCAACCTTAGCATATAAACTTGAACAGTGAGCATAAACAGTATAATAACCATTACTATGTTGAATTACTATATTATATCCAGCGGAACTACCAACTAGTCCACCATATTGAGAACTAATTACTACACCATCAAGAGAGGCATAGATTGGTGAACCAAAACCTGTTCCGGAAATATCTAGTCCATCATGTAATGTTCCCCAACGATATCCGTATGGTGATGTCAAAATATATGGTGAGTTGGTTGGCCAGCCCCATGTTGTACCAGTTTCAATTGGTGCACCAGTAATTTCTCCAGTAACTGTAACACGCTTTTTAGTTCCTCTAACAATTATTTCATTTTGAACTGGTCTTATGACTTCAGGAGTTCCTATAATTTTAGCTCCTTGGTTTTGTTCCCCATTAATAAATTGAACTCTCGATGTAATACGTTCTATTCCCTTTATTCCTTCTTGTTTTACTTGTTTATAATCAGTATATTTGCTACTATCATCTTCATACAATGTTGTATATACTTTCTCTGTATCTTCTACAACGTATTCTTCATATACTAATGATATTACTGGATTAATCAAAGCAACATTTAATGTTTGACCAATCGCTAGAAGAGTATTTTCAGACTTTAAATCAGAGTTTGCAATAATTAATTCACTAGTATTTAACTTATTTTCTTCTGCTATTTTTTCTATTGTATCTCCTTGAACTACTGTATAATCTTTTCTTTCGTTATTTTCTCCAAACAATAAGAATTTAGTTAACTCATCAACATTAGTATAAATTTTTTCATCTACGCTAATTAGTGATTCTTTTATACTAACAGCCTCTTTGAAATACATGTTTTCAATATTATAACCAGTATCAACAATTTCTGGCTGGGTATTTTCTTTATATTGTTTATATCTTTCAGCTCCAATAAATGTTTTAACATATTCTTGCATGGCTTGTTCAAAAACATTTTTGTCTAATACATAGATGTATACTGGTTCAACATTTTCTTCTTCACTTTTTATTGTAATAGTATAGCCTTTAACTGTGAATTCCTTTTCATCTTTTATTAAATTATATATTTTATCAACGCTTGAAGATGTATTATTGTAAGTATTATATTTTACTATTTGGAATCCTTTAGGTGGATAAACTTGATCTACATTATATTCATTCTTGATTTCACTTTGTTCTTTGTTAATTAAAGAATATAATTCATTTTTGGAATTTATCGATCCTAACTTTTCACCATCTAAATATACTTGATATATACTTATTGGCTTGTCATAACTTTCTAGGTTTAAGAAGCTTTTTGTTAAAAGAATAGTTAGTAAAATAGCAAAAATTGAACAAATAATTATTCCTTTTTTATTTTTATTCATTTTCTTCTTCCTTATCTGTTGCTAAATAATTTCTAAAATTACTCATATTTAATTCAAAAAGAAGTTGGAACTTACCAGTTGATCCTTTACGATGTTTAGCAATTATAATGTCGGCAACAACATTTTTTTGCTGATCCAACTGCTCTTTAGCTTTATAATAGTCATTTCTGTTTATAAATAAAACCATATCAGCGTCTTGTTCTATTGATCCTGATTCACGTAAATCAGCTAACATAGGTTGATTATTTTCTCTTTTTTCAGCACTACGTGATAATTGAGCTAATGCAATAACTGGAACTTTTAATTCCATAGCCATAGTTTTAAAAGCACGAGAAATATCAGATACTTCTTGTTGACGAGATTCTGGTCTTTTTCCACCACTTGTAACAAGTTGCAAATAATCTATTATTACTAAACCTAGTCCCTCTTCTTTATTGGCTAATGTTCGACATTTTGCTTTGATTTCTGATGCCGTTATACCAGCATCATCAACTATTTGAATATTAGTATCAGCTAATTGACTATTAGCCTCATTAATTCTTTTCCAGTCTTCATGTTGCAGTTGACCTGTTTGAATTTTATATGAATCTACTTGACCAACTGCTGAACGCATTCTGTTAACTAATTGTTCAGCTGGCATTTCTAAGTTAAATATAGCAATTGCTTTTTTTGTATTTTGGGCGGCGTTGGTTGCGATATTAAGAGCAAAAGCTGTTTTTCCCATACCTGGACGAGCTGCTATTATAATCATTTCACCAGCATGTAAACCAGCAGTAGCCTTGTCTAAATCATAAAAACCAGTAGCAAGTCCAGTTATATCTGATTTATTTTGAGATAATAGTTCGAGTTGTTCTTGAGCTCTAGCGATAGCATCCTTTATGTGAATAAAATCACTAGTCTGTCTTTCTTTTACTACATTTAAAATTTTGCGTTCAGCATCATCTAATAAAGTTGTAACATCTTCATCTTCTTCGTAAGCATTAGTAACAATATTAGTAGCTGTGTCTATTAAGTTTCTTAAAAGAGCCTTATCCTTGACTATTTTTATATAATAATCAAGATTAGCTGCTGTAGCTACGGAATCTATGACCTCACCGATGTATTCCATTCCACCAATAGAATTTAAATTTTTCTTTTTATCAAGTTCTTCTTTTACAGTTGTAACATCAACAGGTATTTTTTCATCATAACAACTTTTTATAGCATCAAATAGCTTTCTATTTGCTTCGCTATAAAACATGTCTGAATATAATTCTTCACATATTTTGGTAAGTGCATTTTTGTTTAGGAATGCCACTCCTAAAACACTCATTTCAGCTTCGATATTTTGTGGTACTTTTCTAACTGGCATTTGATTCACCTACTTTTTTAAAGTTACTTTTATTTCGCCCTCTACTTTTTTATGAAGATTTACCTTTACATTATATGTTCCTAGAGCGTCTAAAGGACTTGTAATATTTATTTTCTTTTTATCTATTTCAATTCCTTTTTTCTTTAATTCTTCACAAATTTGTTTAGAAGAAACTGTTCCAAAAACCTTATCCTGTTCTCCTGTTTTTACTTTTATAATGACATCAATATTTTTTAATCGTTCAGCTATTTTTCGACAATTTTCAATGTTGGCTTTTTCTTGTTGGTTTTTTTCAGCTAATTCTTTGTCTAGACGATTTTTACTCGTTTCTGTAACAGCTACTGCTAAACCATTTTTTATTAAAAAATTACGTGCATAGCCATCACTAACATTTATAATCTGATCTTTTTTTCCTTGTTTTTTTACATCTTGAAGTAATATAACTTTCATTTAAACCACTCCTTTTTAATGAATGTCTGTATTTAATTATATCATTTATTAGGCAA
Source organism: uncultured Mycoplasmatota bacterium (assembly GCA_900552975.1). Classification (GTDB taxonomy): domain Bacteria; phylum Bacillota_I; class Bacilli_A; order RF39; family UBA660; genus Coprovivens. The sequence continues at coordinate 4,307 of UWSL01000080.1, forward strand.
ATTAAAAAGTCTATATGTTATGTATATTTGTTAATAAAAATTGATTTATTTCTTTAAATGGGCTTAATTGTGTATATTTGTTGACTTATTAACAGAATAATAACATTTTTTTAGTATTCTTTATGTTATAATCTTAGTGAAGGTGATTTTATGCTAGAAAACAAAAAATTATTTATTTTAGGAATGGCTAGAAGTGGTTACGAAGCAGCTAAATTAGTAGCTAAAAACAACACTGTGTTGATAACAGATATTAAGGAACAAAATGAAGAACAAGTAAAAGAGTTAAAAGATCTAGGCGTAAAATATATTATAGATGATAATCCAACCGATTTACTTGATAATTCATTTGACCTTGTTATTAAAAACCCTGGTATTAAATATACACATCCTACAGTTCTTAAAGCTCATGCTTTAAATATACCTGTTATAAATGAAGTTGAATTAGCTTACTCATATATGAATAAAGATGTTAATATCATAGGGGTAACTGGCTCTAATGGTAAAACTACAACAGTTACTTTAATTTACAATATGTTAAAAGAAGAATTTAATAATGTTTTTCTAGGAGGAAACATTGGTACACCATTATCACATTATGTTCGCAATATAAAGGCAGGAGATTATTTGGTATTAGAAATATCTGATCATCAATTATGTGATATGTATAATTTTAAAACTAACGTTAGTGTTTTAACTAATATTTATGATGCACATACTGACTTTCATGATTCGCACGAAAGATATGTAGCAATGAAAAGAAAAATTTTTAACAACCAAACAGATAAAGATTTTGCGATAATTAATTATGATAATGAAGAAGCTGTCAATAACTCGAAAGATATCCACAGTAAAAAATTATATTTTTCGACTAAACAAGAAGAAAAAGCTTACTTAAAGAACGGCGCTATCTATTATGAAAATGAAAAGATAATTGATTGCAATGAAATCAAAATAAAAGGAACACATAATTATGAAAATATTATGGCAGCAATTATTGCCGTTAAAATTTATAACGTCAATAGCGAAGCTATTCGTAAAGTTTTAAGAGAATTTAAAGGGGTCGAACACAGAATTGAATATGTTGCAACAATTGATGGAACATCTTATTATAATGATAGTAAATCAACTAATTGTGAAGCAACCAAGATAGCTCTTAAGTCATTTGAGCAACCAACATTATTAATTATGGGAGGTTTAGAGCGTAATCATTCCTTTGAGAGTTTAACTCCAGATATGAAAAATGTTACGTATGTTGCTTGTTATGGACAAACAAAAGCAAGAATAAAAGAATACTGTGACAAAATTGGAGTTGATTGTGGTGTATTTGATACATTAAAACAAGCAACTGATTCATGTTATGAAAAAGCAGAAAGAGGAAATATCGTTTTATTGAGTCCCGCTTGTGCTTCATGGGATCAATATGAAAAATTTGAAGATCGTGGTAACGAATTTAAAGAAATCGTAAAAAAATTAGAGGGTGATAAAAATGGAATTTAATTTAAAAGATTATAAACATATTTACATGGTAGGTATTGGCGGTATCAGCATGAGTGGAATTGCTGAAATATTAAAAAATTGGAATTACCAAGTAAGTGGAAGTGATAGCACGAGGTCTTCGCAAACTGATTGGTTAGAAAATAACGGAATACATGTTAATATAGGACAAACAGAAGATAATATAACTGATGATATAGATTTAGTTGTATATACAGCAGCCGTAAAAAAAGATAATCCTGAATTAGTTAAAGCTCGTGAATTAAATATTTTAACAGTCGAGAGAGGTTTTTTCTTAGGACAAATAACTAAATTATTTAAAAATACAATAGGTATTGCTGGTACCCATGGAAAAACAAGTACAACAAGTATGGTTGCTAGTGCTTTTCTAGAAGCTGGATACGATCCTTCAATTCAAGTAGGAGCTTATTTAAAAAGAATAAATGGCAATTATAAAGTTGGTAATAGTGACTATTTTATTATAGAAGCATGTGAATATTGTGAGAGTTATTTAAATTTTTACCAAAAAAGTGCTATTGTTTTAAATATTGATGATGACCATCTAGATTATTTCAAAAATATTGAAAACATTCAACATAGCTTTGAAAAATATGTTGCTAAATTACCTAGTGATGGGGTATTAATTTTAAATAGAGATGATGAGAGATGCTATTCTTTAAGAAATAATACAAAAGCTAAAGTTATTACAGTAGGAAGAAATAAAGATGCCGACTGGACATATACTAATCTTACATTTGATGATAATGGTTTTCCTACTTATGAAGCTGTCAAAAATGGTGATGTAAAAGGAACAATTTCATTAAAGGTTGCTGGAATTCATAATGTATTCAATAGCTTATGCTGTATAGCCTTATGTGATGAGTATGGAATAGATATTAAAATTGTAAATACTGCTTTACAAACTTTTGATGGTGCAGCTCGTCGTTTAGAATATAAAGGAATGTTTAATGGTGCTAAAGTTTTTGATGATTATGGACATCATCCAACCGAAATTATGGCAACTGTAAATGGTATTAAAAATAAAAAATATAATGAGTCTTGGGTTGTTTTTGAAGCTCATACTTATAGTAGACTTCAAGCACATTTAAAGGAGTTTGCTAGTGCTTTAATTAATTTTGATCATATTATTATTATTGATACTTACGCTGCTCGTGAAACCAATGTCTATAATATTACAGAGGAAGATTTAATAAAAGAAATTAATAATTAGGGAAA
>UWSL01000081.1 GCA_900552975.1 uncultured Mycoplasmatota bacterium
GATAGATGTTTTAAATAACTATGAAGAAGATTTTTTGGAAAATAATGAGAAGAAATTATATGAATTGACTGAAGATTTAAAAAAAGATTTATATGATTATATGAAAAAAGATGAAAATAACAATGATTAATTTAATTAATCGTGTTTATTAAAATAGATAAAAAGTGAAGAGAGTGTATATTTTATTTGAAATAATTTAGTAAATTTTGAAAATAGTTTTACTTATAGGGAGTTTAAAGTGTATTAGTTGAATTGAAATAATATTTATTGTATTTTGGTCTCGTTAAGAGACCTTTTTTCCTGCCTTTACATATTAAAGTAGTTGTGTTATTTTATTTTTGTGATATTGTATGAAAATTTTGTTTATAAAATTAATAAAATTGTATCAATTAATACCTGGTCCGTGGCATAATACTTGTCGTTTTGAACCAACTTGTTCTAATTATGCTATAATAGCTATAGATAGGTTTGGTATAATAAAAGGAAGTTATTTGACAATAAAAAGAATTTTAAGATGTAATCCCTTTTGTAAAGGTGGGAATGATCCAGTACCATGTAAAGATTGTAAATAAGGTGATAAAATGGAAAAAATAATAAATACAATAATGTATGTGATAGGTGTAATAGTTGCGGTTCTGATTTTGATATTTAGTAAAAATCTTTTTTGTATAACTGTTATTGGAGCGGTTGCTCTTTTACTTATTGGAATATGTTTGTTATTTTTAAAGAAAACATATGGATATTTGTGTGTAGGGATAGGTTTTAGTACGATAATTGCTATTATATTATATAAGTTTAAAATTTTAGTATTGGCCGATTCTGTAACTTTTGATTTTTGTTTAAGTATAGTTATTACAATGGCAGTTGCTTTTTTATTAGAATGTTATCGAAGAAAAAAAATTTTGGAAACTCACACTTTAGTAATTGAAGCTCAAGTAATAGATTTAGAAAAAAACCCTAATCTAAAGAAAGAAGCTTATTTACCAATCTATTCTTATACAGTAAATGATGAAAATTATGAAGTTCCTTATGTTAGATATTTTACTAAAAATGTACCTGATATTGGAAGTATCAAAGAAATAAAGATTAATCCTCTTGATCATATGGATGTTTATTTTGAGCAAGAATTAAAAGATAAAATATTTAATATTACGTGTATGTTTTTTTTAATAATAGTTTCTTTAGTAATAATGATGGGATTGTTTTAAGATGAAAAAATATAATAGTATGGTAGAGTTACAAAATGATTATTTAGAACTTGAAAAAAAGCATTTTGTAATAATTGATTCTTATGTGATAGGAATGGTAACAAAGGAAGAAATAAAAGACTTTGAAAATTTTTATACAGAAATGCGTGAAGCAGTATATGAAATGGAAACTAATGAGGAAAATATTCGTGAAATAGCTCGCATTAAGTCTATTTTGCAGCATTATTATACAGAAATTTTGGAAGATGAAGAACTCTTAACTATGGCTTATAGCAACAGTTGATAGCTATATATATAAGTTATATCATCCTTTAATTTCTTTTTTTTTGTTAACTAAAGTGTTATTATGGACTAGTTCCCTTTTAAGAAAGTAGTGAATATTTTATGCAAAAGAGAAGTTTTTTTGTCATAATATTACTTGTTTTGTTTGTACAAATAGGTAGTGTTAAGGCATTAACTATCGGTGATTGTCAAGTTTTGGCTTCTTATAAATTGTCTTCAAGTTTAGATACAGAAAAGTATATTTGTAAAGGACAAAGTTATGGAAATGTCGGAGAAGCTATTTATTATTCTGGTGATGGCAGTACCATATCTTTAACGAATTTTAATGCTTATTATTTTGCAATATCAGATAAAGATGAAGTTACTTTAGATCTTAATAATGAAAATAATATTGCCATGCTTCATGTAGGTGATTTACCAATAAATATTATTGGAACAGGAAGTTTAAAGTTTAAAGAAGATGCCTATGTTAAGTTAGTAGTTAATGGGGAAATGGTTTATCGTTTTGTATATAATGATAAAACGTTAGTTTTGGATGACGGAAGCGTTTATGAAGATACTTTGAGTAATTTTAAGACTAATTATACTTCGTTAAAAGAAAAAAATAGTTTACCAGAAGAATTTAAGGAAGATGATTATACTTTAATTCAAGCAGTTGATTATGTTAGTATGACATCTGTAAGTGTTACTGATTCTTGGTTATCTAAGCATATCAAAACAGAGTTATCGACATCCGTAAGTGATGGATATGGTATAATTAAGTATGTAAAACCAGTAGAAGAACAAAGTAAAGCCAAAACAACTTCAACAAAAACAACGAAGAAAAAAAGCAGTAAGAAAGCGACAACACTGAAAACTGATAAAGTTATTTTGATAAGTGATACTAAATTAAATAACAAATATAAGTTGAATGTTAATGACTTAGATGATAAAAAATCTGAATATAACAAAAAAGTAAAGGATTTTGATATAGTTAGCCTTTATGATGTTTCTATTTATAATGGTAAAAAAGAAGTAGAAATGAAGAATAATTCATTTATAATAAAAATCAAATTAGATGAAAAAAAAGATAATTATGATAACTATAAAATAATTTATGTAAATGATGATGGAGAAATAGCTGAATATATTGATGGAACTATTGAAGATGGTTACATTGTCTTTAAAACGACTCACTTGAGTCAATATGGGGTTATTGGTCAAAATGAAAAGGAAGAGGTTTTAGAGTCTAGTACTGTAGAACCAGTGAAGAAAAATAATAATATAGGGAATATTTTAAAGATTAGTTTGATTATTGGTATCGCGTTGCCTTTAATGGGACTTATAATTTATTTAGTTGTGAAAAGTCATAATTTACAAAACAAAAAAAGAGCTTAAAGTTTAGGCTCTTTTTTGCTATAATTTTAATGGTGTTACATTAATGAAGTATATATATTGGTATTTAATAATTTTAAATGTATGGGGTTTTTTCTTATATGCTTATGATAAAGCCCAGGCTATACGTCATAAAAAAAGAATAAGTGAACAAACGTTGCTTCTAGTAGCAATGTTTGGTGGAGTATTTGGTTGTATTTTAGGAATGTATGGATTTCATCATAAAACTTTAAAATGGAAGTTTCATTTATGTCATTTAATTTTTTTAATTATATGGTGTTATGGTTTAATAAAATTAATTTTTAATATTTAGGAGTGAAAAAGTAGTGAAAAGAAGTGCTGGTATTTTACCTTATAAAATCGAAGATGGGAAAGTGAAAGTTTATTTAGAGCATCCAGGCGGACCTTATTGGGCAGGTAAAGATAAATGGAGTATTTGTAAGGGTGAATACAAAAATGAAAGTGCTACCCAAGCAGCTTTGCGAGAATTTTACGAAGAAAGTGGTCATAAAATATTAGAAGAAGAGATAGCTTATCTAGGAGGATGTAAACAAAAAAGTAAAAAGTTAGTTAATATTTTTCTTGTTAATAAAGACTTAGATACAAAAAATATTAAAAGTAATACATTTAAAAAAGAATGGCCACCTGGTTCTTCACAGATATTAGAATTTGCGGAGATGGATCAAGCAGAGTGGTTTGATTTAGAAACAGCTTATCAAAAAATATTTTTAGGTCAAAAATATTTTTTGAGAAAACTGGAAAGATATTTAGAAGAAAAAAAGTAATTATAGTAAGTTTTATGATAAAATATGGGAAATGGTGGTGTTTTTATGCAATATAGCCTAGCTTCATTATTTATTTTATTTATTTTATATTCCTTTTTAGGGTGGTGTATGGAAGTATTAGCAACACTTTATACAACGAAAAAACTTGTTAATAGAGGCTTTTTAATTGGACCTATATGTCCTATATATGGAAATGGTTGTTTAATGATTATTTTATTATTACATAAGTATCTTGATGATCCGTTTGTTTTGTTTGCAATGGCAACTTTAATTTGTTCTATTTTAGAGTATTTTACAAGTTATATTATGGAAAAACTATTTAAAGCTAGATGGTGGGATTACTCTGATAAAAAATATAATCTTAATGGACGAATTTGTTTAGAAAACTTAGTGGCTTTTGGAGTCCTTGGTTTAGTTATGATGTATTTGATTAATCCATTCTTTACCAAAATTTTAGGAAGTATTTCAGAAGTTGTACTTAATTCAGTTGCTATTTGTTTATTTGTAATATATGCTGTTGATAATATAATTTCTTATAATGTAATAAACAGTTTTAAGAAAGCTGCTGGTCAAATTAGAAAAGATAATACTGAAGAAATTACTAAGAAAGTTAAAGAAATATTGCTTAGTAGAGGTGGCCTATATAAGAGGTTAGTTTCTGCTTTTAATTTCGAAGCAAGTGAAAAATTAATTAAAGACATAACAGCTCGAGTAAAAAATGAAACAATGAAAGCTAAGAAAAAATTTATAAATGAGTTAGATAAGCAACGAATTTTATTTGATAAAGAAAAAGCCAAAGAACAACATAAAGTTTTTTCTAAAATTGATAAATATTTAAGTAAAAAAGGTCATATAGAATATGCTTCAATATTGCTATGTAATTATAATGGTAATAATATTTATGTTAGATTTGATTATGATGATGTTGTTAAAGCTTATAAGGTTGTTTGGGTTGATTTGAATTTTATTGATTTAAAACATTTAGATAATTATGTTAATATTCAAACAATGACGAGTTATCTAGCTAATAAAGTTGTTAAAATATTGGCTAATACATTTACTTCAAGTGCTAATTTTAGTGATGATAAAATTTATGGTGATCGTGTTGTTGTAACAAATATTTTTGATGGAATTAAAAGAGAATACGTATTTGATAGATTTTTACCAGAAGAGTTAGATTTCTTAAGCGATTTTATAGTTATTTTATTTTCTTATTTACCAAGGGGAATGGACGTTATTTTAAATGAAATGTTTGGTTTGTTGGATGGGGTGGCTGACAAATATAATGTTTTAAAACCTGTTAAGTTTGACCTTTTTAAAACTGATATGACAACTATTTTTAAAAGTGATTTAATAAAAAAGGGTCAAAAAGAGTATGATAAAGGAAAAGTTGCTTTCTTAGAACAATTAGAAGGTAAGTATGTGGCTATTGTTGATGATAAAGAACCATGTTTAGTAATTCTTCATCAGATAAATGATGATTTTGCAATGATATGGTGTAATTGTGAAAATCCTTTATATTGTGAACATATATGTGCAGTTTTATTAGCATTACGAGATGGCTACTTTAATAACTTTTATAAAGTAAAATATCGTGGACAAGATAAAAGTTTACTTGATGAAGTAAGAGATGGCTTTTTCTATTGCTGTTTTGGAATAGAAGGAGATAATTTACTTTTAGTAGCTGATGATGGAATGATTTTAAAAGCTCCTATTTTAGAAAATGGACGTTGTATGTTTGATGTTATTGAAGATGATGATGAATGTAGTTTATCTAAGGAATTAGAAAATTATAAAAAATAGAGAAGGTTAGTTAAGAATGATACTGATCTTTTTTGTTTGAAAGTTTTTATGTTATAATTTTATTAGGTGAAAGTATGATAAAAGATTTAGGTTTCTTTTTAAATTGTTTGCAAGAAAATAGTGAAGAAAAGATAAAAAATGGTATTTATGTTACATTTCAAACTAATGTTGGAAAGATTCTTTTAATATTGTATTTTTTGTGGCTGTTTTTTTTACTTTTTATACCAAAATTTTTTATGGCTGTTTTCTTAATTTCAATTATTATATATTTTTTATTTTTATCTAGTAATATTGGAGCAATAGGAATTACTAAAGATAATGTTGTTATCGTACGTGTGAATTATTTTACCCGTAAAGTATGTGAAGCTTATGAAGTAAGAGTGACTTCATTTAAAAATGTTGAAGTAAAAAAATTTTTGTTAACTAATAGGGTTAAATTATCATTTATTGATAATAGAGGAAAATTTCGTAATTTAAAAATGAATTATAGTAAACATGTTTTAGGAAAAGGTTTTAAGACTCAGAAAGAGAATGCTGAAATAATTTATAATGTTTTAAATAAGGAACAAAGAATAATAGAAAAAGGTGATTTTTAATGTTAGAAGTAAAAAATTACTCTTTAGAGTATTTTAAAGGAAAAAAAATAGTTAAGGGGTTAAATTTATATGTTAAAGAAGGTGATATATATGCTTTTGTTGGCCGTAATGGAGCTGGCAAAAGTACGACTATAAAATCAATAGTAGGTATTAATCATATTACGGAAGGTGATATTTTATTAGATCAAGTTAGTATTTTAAAAGAACCTTTAAAATATAAAAAAAAGATAGCTTATATACCTGATACTCCAACCTTGTATGAACATTTAACGGGAATTCAATATATTAATTTTATTGCAGATATGTATGAAGTACCAGAAAAAGCTCGAAATGAAAGAATTTTAAAATATGCTAAAAAGTTTGAATTGTATGATGAATTGGAAGATTTGATAGATAGTTATTCACATGGAATGAAACAGAAACTTATTTTAATTGCAGCTTTTGTTCACGATCCTAAATTATATATTTTGGACGAACCTTTTGTAGGACTTGACCCGAAAGCGAGTATGATTTTAAAAGAAATTTTAAAAGAAAAGGCGGAGCAAGGAAAAATTATTTTCTTTTCGACTCATGTTTTGGGAGTAGCACAAAAACTTTGTAACAAGATTGCTATTATTAAAGATGGTATTTTAGTAGCAGATGGAACAATGAAAAGAGTTATTCAGGATAAATCTTTAGAAGAAGTGTTTATGGAGTTGGAAAAAGATGAATAAGCTAATAAAATTAATTTATGTTAATATTTTAGATTTAGGCGATATAAATAGAGTTCAAATGTCTAAACAAGCTGCTGTTAAAGATTCTTCAGAATTAAAATTACTAATTTTATCGATTATAGCAATTACTTTTGGAATTGGTCTTTATTATATATATAATTTTTTTATTTGTAAATATCTCTTTTTTATTATTTATAATTAAACCATATGTACGTG
>UWSL01000082.1 GCA_900552975.1 uncultured Mycoplasmatota bacterium
GGTTAGAGCGCACGCCTGATAAGCGTGAGGTCGGAGGTTCAAGTCCCCCCAGGCCCACCATTTATTTTAATGGCCCGTTGGTGAAGCGGTCAACACATATGCCTTTCACGCATACATTCATGGGTTCAAATCCCGTACGGGTCACCATTTAGTTAATTAATCTCTTTAGAAATAAAGAGATTTTTTATTTGCTAAAATTTATTCCATAATAAAAGAAGAGTAATTCACTACTACTCTTCTATTAAAAATATGTTCCTATCAAATTCATTATTTCATTAAAATCATTAGCAAAAAATAATACAATTACTAAAATCAATAAAATTAAAACAATTGATATCGAAAATACATTATAAAATATTTTTTCATTAGCATCTTTAAAAGGAACAACTTCACTTATAGTTGTATAAAAACTCAGTGAAGCAAAAACTAACGAAATTAAAACTAACAAAAAACCAATATAATAACTAATAATTATCCCAACCGGATACAAAACAGCTACCGTAAATAAAAATGGAAACAAAGCCAAATTACTTACCATAATATAAGTTCCTAAATAAACACCTTTATTTTTCATAAAAGATAAAATATAGTAAACAGCCGATACTACCAAAATTAAAATACAAGAAATAGATAAAGCTCCAACTATTATTGATAAATAATCTTGCTGCCATATATTAGTAAAATCAACAACTGTTGTATAAGACCCTGTATTTAAATCATACATTTTTTTAAAACCACCAGTTAAAACATGTATTCCTAATGATAACAAAATGATTAATACAGTTATATAAGCTGTAATTTTAACAGCTTTTTTTGTATCTTTATATTTTTTGACAGCTTCCACAACCGAAGTTCCTGGTTTAAAAAAAGCTTTAATTAACATTCCTATAACAATAAATAAGTTTACTTTAGCATCAACAACAACTTCTTCTTGCGAAACATATACTGGATTTTTTATTGCTTCTTCTTTTATTGCTTTTTCTGGTGTTAAAAAAGCATTATTAAGTTCATCATCATTATTTTCTTGTTCAATTTCTTTGGGTACTTTCTCTTCCTCCTTTTTTGTCTCTGTAACACTTACAAAATCTGGTCCCTCATCTTTTTTTTGCTTTGCCAATAAATCATCATATGAAGGAGCACTTGAATAATTATTTTCTACTACTTCATTTACATTTTCATCTTCATATTCATTATTTTCTTGATATACTTCTTCATCTTCAACTTGGGGATCAAATGAGGAATCATATCCCATTCCACTCGTAAAGATAGAAGCATCATAATTATCTACTGATTTATTTATTTTTTCATGTTTTTTCTTTGGTCGTTCTTCAAAAAATTTATTTGCCATATAACATACTCCCTACTATACTTTATTATAACTTATTAAAAAAACAAATTAAAGTCTAAATATTTTCATAAAAAAATAATACTTTGGCTTAACCAAAATATTATTTTTTAATTTTATTGATTAGTTATATTTTTTCTTTTAAATAAAACAAGTGCTAAAACAAATAAAATCACAATCGTTACAATATCTACTATCAACGCTAATTTGAAATTACAATACTTAAAAGTAGGCAAACCACCAAATAAATAGGCACTTAAATCCCAGTTCATCATTGGTAAAAATTTTAATGCAGCCACATTAGTCACTGAAGCAAATCCTGAGACAATATTACCAAAGAAATATGTAACAAAAGCCACAATAAATGCCACGACTGACGAACCAATCGTACTGCCTATCAAAAAGGCTACGCTTAGTAAAATAACATAAAAAGGTAATAAAGCTAAAATATAAAGACCTATATATTTCCAAGCACTTATTAAAACAACTTTACTTAAGTTATAATCATACATTACTATTGGTAAAGATAATTCTTTATAGCCGGTAATAAAGCCATATATAATAACTTCGCTTAATATATAAAATAATAAGAACATAATTGATACTAATAAAGCTGTTATAAACTTACTAAATAGAATTTGACTTCTTGTATAAGGTCGTAATAAAAGTTGTTTTATCGTTCCTTTACTATACTCATCAGCCATAATACTACCAGCTATCATAATTACAGCAATAATAACTAAGAATATTGGTGTAGTCACACTTGAATTAAGCATTTCTATCAAAGATATATCTTTATCATTTCCATACATTTTATTATCTAATTTATATTTAGCTTCCTTATATTCTTTTTCAACATTTCTTTTTTCTTCTAACAATGCACGATTCTTATAAGTACTTTCATCTTCATTATAATCTAAATAAACAATTGCTTGATTTACATAAGTCGAAACCAATTGTGCTTTTTTAGAAGTATTAGGTTCAATATTATCATTCAAAGAATAATTTATCCCTGCAATACGATACTCTAATATTTTAATCTCTTTTGTTACTTCATCTTTTTCTTCCCCATTAACTAATGATTTAAATGTACTTTCTAATTCTTGCTTACTTTTTTCATATTCGTTTTTTTCACTTTTTAATACATCCTGCCAACTATTATTTTTAACATATTTCAATTCTTCATCATAACTTTTTTGACATTCATTATATTTTTTATCATTTTTATATAAATATTTATTTTCATTCATACAAGTAATATAAGAACCAACCTTATCAACTAAGTAAACGTATTCCCAAGAATTTTGGCCTTTCTTAAACTCTTTAGCTAACTGCGACAAATCATAATAGTATTTATCATCTAAAAGAACTTGTATTTCACTATAATCAGTCACTTCCCCTTTTAATAAAGGTTCTACTATTTTACTATAATATTCCTCATCAGAATAAATAAAATTTTCATTTATTTTAGTAATAAAAGTCTCAAAACCGATTAATAAAATTGTTAAAAATATTAAAATATAGATTGCTTTTTTATGAAATAATTTAACAAATTCATTTTTTATTAATTTAATCAATGATATTACCTCCTGTCTCTTTTAAGAAAGCCTCTTCTAATGATGCTTCTACTAATTTAACTTGATAAATATCAATATCTTTTTTCACAATTTCTTTTACTAATTCTGCTATTTCCTTTTTATTTCTTTTTACATGAAGGGTATTATCATCAATGATTTCATCATCTTTTTGTAAAAGACTTTTCAATCCTCTAATTTTACTTACTTCAATTTCATAATAAGATTTACTATCTTTTTTCAAATCAGCCATTTTATTTTCAGAAATAACTGTCCCATTTTTAATAATACAAACATTTGTACAGAAATTTTCCAATTCTGCTAAATTATGGCTTGATATTAAAATTGCTACTCCTTCTTGCGCTAGTTTTTTAACCAAATCTCTTAATTCTTTAATTCCTTCTGGATCCAAACCATTTGTTGGTTCATCTAAAATAAGTAAATTAGGAGCAGCTAATAACGCTGATGCTATTCCTAAACGTTGACGCATTCCTAAACTATACTTACTTACCTTATCATCAATGCGATTTTCAAGACCAACTAACTTAATAATTTCCTTTATTCTATCTTTAGTTATATCTTTATACAAAGAAGCAATTAATTCTAAATTTTTACGTCCTGTTAAATATAGATAAGCATCAGGATTTTCTACAATTGCTCCTACTTTTTCAATTGCTTTAACAAAATCTTTTTTAACATCATATCCATTAATAATAACTTCGCCCGAATCAATTAACTGTAATCCTAAAATTAACTTAATCGTTGTCGTCTTTCCGGCCCCATTAGGTCCAATAAAACCTAATATTTCACCAGCATCAATTTTAAAAGAAACATCATTTAAGACTTTTTTACGCCCATACGATTTATTTAAATTTTTTACTTCTAAAACCACTATACATCACCTTTCTAATACTTTTCATTATAAAGCAAAAAGCAATTAAATGATAGTATTTTCCCTAATAAAAAGCCCACTTTAAAAGTAGGCTTCTATTTTAATTAAACATTACTTCTTAACTTATCATAATCTCTAAACAAATCATCAACTGTATAAACAATCTTTTCTGAAGAAACAGTTGCCACAAAAGAAGAATTATAAAAACTATTCTCATCTCTCTTTTGTTTTACAATGTCACGATAATTTTCAATAAAATTAATATTATAATCAAACTTACCATATTTATTATAATATTCTTCATTATGTTTAAGTAAACAATAACATACATACAAATATAATTTATCAACATCAAAACATTTAATAAAACGATCTAAATTTATTGATTTATCAAATAAATCAATAACTGCATTATACCCAGTAAGTAACTTTGTATATTGCTTTTTACACATAACAATAAACTCTTCAAATTCCATATCAACATTTGAATTAACATATTCATTTTTTAATTCTTCATAATATGGCGATTCACTACCTTTACTACAAACATCACGATATTGATCCTTTTTATCTCTGATTGCTTTTTTAATATCCTTAAAGGCATCTTCTCCATTAGCATCAATAATTTCATCTATATTGCCTACTAAATTACGTAAAAAAGCTCTTTTAGAAAAATATAAGCATCTAGTATTTCCAACAATTTTTGAACAAATTCTAATATTAAAAGATTTTACAATATCATCATCTTTGAATATTACATTAAGTGGCATATAATAATATCTCTCTAAAAATTCTTCATATTTGTTCTTACCATTTTTTACTAAAGCAATATCTTTTAACCCATTACCTAATTCCCATTCACCATAATAAACTACTAATGGTTTAAATAATAATTTTAAATTTGGTATTAATATATCATTCATATAACCAACCACCTATTCTTAGATAATTATACTATAATTTATAAAAATATCAAACTGAAAATTAGTATTAATTTATCTTAAAAGAGTACACTTTGTTCTGTATCATACACTACGCCATCAATTTCTAAATAAATCAAATATTTACCATTTAAGCCATCTTTATTAATATAACTATTAATTGTTAAGCCATTTTTTTCTTCATCACTATTAAATATATCAACACATAAAGCTGTATAAGGATGTTTACTAATAGCTATATTATAATAATTAACATTAAAATCTTTATATAATATAACATTTACTTTTGTTTCTTTTTTAAATTTACCTTGAAATACTAAGCGATCTTCTTCTTTAACAAATTCTATTTTATGTTTCTTATATTCTTCATCAATTTTTTTGCTATTTAGCGTTAAAACTTTTTTCTTAGTAGTAATGGCAGTAGTTCCTAAGCTACCAAGTCTTTTAGCATCACCTAAGCTAAACGTTGCTGTATCATAAATATTTATTTTTTCAACACGATAATTATTAGTAGGTAAAACCAATTCAAAAATGACTTTATTGTTTAATAGTTCTACTGTATCAGAAACTAGCTTAGCATTTTTACTAAAGCCAGCTGGTTGATTAGAATTTTCTCCATCAACATAAACAATTCCCCCAGAATGAATTATATAATTGTCTTTAGCTAAATAATCAACATCTGAGATGTATGGAGAATAAAAAGAACTACCTCTTTTTTTACCATACTCAAAAACTTGTTCAATTGTCATCTCATCAGTATTTATTTTATACATAACACCACTTGAATAACTATTACTAGCTGACACATATTTACTCTTGTCTTTACTTTTATTATTACCATTATCAAACAAGAAGATATATCCTTCAGGTGTGACCATTGCTGCATGTTGTGACCATTGCCATTCAAATTCACCAGAAGTTGGTTTAAAGAAATATTTTTGATACTCACTACTCCAATTAGTAGAATCTCCGATAATCCAATTTAACTTACCTGTCTCATAAGAAATATTAATTACGGCATCTTGATGACGACCTGATAAAACTATCGAATTAGTCTTTTCATCATACCAAACAGAATTGTTATGAAACCAATCATATTCTATCCAATTTTCGCTTTTACCATCTTCCATCTTTAAAATATCTTTTAAATCAAATGTTTTTACAATATCACCAGTTTCACGATCAACTTCAACTATATAATCTTCAACTGTTCCACTTGGATTATTAAAATCATCACTCGCTACCAATAAATTACCATTTGGCATTTCAAAATAATCATGATGATATCCGCCTTTTAAAGAATATTCACGATATATTTTTCCAAGCATATCTATTTCATATAATCCAGTCATATAATAAGGTGTATTAATTAACCTTTCGGTACTAATTAACATTCGACCATTTTTAAGTAACTTATTATCCCATACCGCATTACTTGTTAAATACCATCTTACATCTCCATTAATATCATATGCACACGTATAACCTTTACTAGACGGCGTATAAAAATATAAATCATTACTTAACTTATCTTTATCTGCTTCAACTTTTGTTGGCAAAATAAAATCATCAGGTAATTTATCTGTCTTAATCGTATACTCTTTACTTACGTTTTTACCATTATCATCATATGAAACAGTTACTTTATTTTCATAATCAGGATATAAACCATAAACCGTTAAATAATGTTTAGTTCCTTGGTTAAATTCATGAGTTAAAGTTACCTTATCATCACGTCCTTGTACCGTAACTAACGGTTTTACTTCATTTTCAGTTTCAAACAAAATCAAAGCTGTTAATGGCGAATTATGATAAGGATCTAATATAACATTCGCTTTATCAATTGTATAACCATCTGTAACAATTTCTTTTTCGTATTCCTTTTGTAAAGTTACCATGCTTTCTTTTTCTTCCAAGATTTCTCTGTTATTTTCTATGTTATTTTTAATTATCACGCCTCCTAAAAAGACTATTACTATTAAAAATAATATAAAAACTAAAATTCTTTTTTTCATTTTATTTTCTCCT
>UWSL01000083.1 GCA_900552975.1 uncultured Mycoplasmatota bacterium
TAAAAAAAATATTTTTAATATCATTTAAATCACCTAAATTATTATAACATAAAGTTTAACTAATATATGTTATAATGAAACGTGAGTGGTGGTAAAATGACAATAAAAGATATTTTCAGATATTTAGTTGGGGCATATTATGGAATGTGTGAAATGGATGAATATGATTTGAAAGAATTTGTAATTAATGATATTGAGAAATATATAAGAAACTTTGTTTCAGAAAATAAAAAGACGAATGTATTATTTTTAGAAGAAGCAAATGATGTTAGGGATAATGTTAGTTTAAAAGTAAAATTACAAGATTGTTTATTGGTTTTACCTAAAGTTGGTGCACCTTTAGAATTAATATTATTAGTTAAGAAAAGAATAAAAAATTTAGGTGAAGATGATTATTTTTAAAAAAAATCAAAAAAGATATTGACTATTATAAAGATTAATGGTATAGTTTAGATACTTAATAGTGAAGTAAGTTTCCAGTATGTAGGATAAATTTTTATAATTGTGTATACTTTTATAATTTGATTTTATCTTATGTATTATTAATACTTACTTTGGTACTGGGTGATGAACTAATAACAATTAATGTTAGATTATATCTTTCATTAGTTGGATCGTTTGTTCCAGTTAATATTACTGATGGGATTTGTTGATTTATATTAACTTTTCTTATCTATATTATATGGTAATATTTTTGATATCTTGTCAAGCTATTAAGTATGTGCGTGTATGTGGCGATTTTTGGCGAGAGACTAGCAAAATTATCTGTCAATAATTTGTTAGTTGAATAATATTAAGCCACGAGGAAAGTTATTGTTTGACAGACAATAATTTTTTTTTGCTTTTTTTTTATAAAGTATAAAAAACAAAAAAGTTTTAAAAAAAGTATTGACGATGTTAAAAAAAAATGGTATATTTAAATCACTTAATAGAGAGAGCACTTTTGATGCTGATGAGTTTGATGGTATTTTAATACTGTTGCTTGTTTCTCAATTTGCTAAAAAAAGCTGATATGTCGATGACCGTGATGGTAATAAAAATTACTGTTTAATTGTTGCATAACACTTTTTATAAACAAGGAATAATGATTAATATTATTCAATGTTATTGTTTATTTTTAATGATAATATCTTGTCAAACTATTAAGTATATACGTACATGTGACGACTATTGACAAGAGGCTTATAATTATATCTGTCAATATGTTATAAGTTTTATGATAATTATGTCACGAAAAAGATTGTAGTTTTGACAGGCTACAGTTTTTTTTTGCCATAATTTTATTATAGATATATTTTATGCTATAATGATGTTGGTGATTTTATGGAAGAAAAAGAGTTAAAAGATAAATTGTTTTTAGTTACATATGGAGTAATTTTATTTGTTTTGCTAATGAATTATAAATGGCTTTTTAGCTTGTTTAATGTAGTTACTAAAATATTATCACCATTTATTATTGGAATAATATGTGCGATGATTTTAAATGTTTTAGTAAATTTTTTAGAGCAAGGATTGTTAAAGAAAGTTAAAAAAAATAAGCGTTTACTCAGTGTTTTGATGTCTTTGGTAATTGTTTTTGGATTTGTTGTTTTCTTGATTTTAATCTTGATTCCACAAATAAAAAATGCTGGTGAAATATTTGTTGATAATATACCAGAATATCAAAAAACGATTCATGATATTGGTAAAAATCTGGGCTTTAGTAATGAAGAATTAAAGGCTCTTGATTTGGAAAATACTAATATCAAAAAAGAAATGTCCGATTATTTAACAACTAATTCGGATAGAATTTTAAATTTTTCAATGGGCTTTGCTTCTTCAGTGGTTTCTGTTGTTTGTAATTTCTTTGTTGGTTTAGTATTTGCTATTTATTTATTAATGGGAAAAGAAAAGCTATTAAATCAATTTAAAAAGTTATTACAATGTATTATGAATGACAAAATTTATAAAAAATTTTGTGAAGTTATGAGTCTTTCTAATTCTATTTTTAGTAGTTTTATTAAAGTTCAATTTGTTGAGGCTTTTATTTTAGGTACCTTATGTTTTTTAGGGATGCTTTTATTTAGATTGCCGTATGCTGCAACGATATCTGTTTTAGTTGGTGTAACAGCTTTAATTCCAGTGTTTGGGGCTTTTATTGGTTGTGTAGTAGGAACTTTCTTGATATTTATGATAAAACCTATAAAAGCTATAACATTTATTATTTTCTTTTTGATTTTACAACAAATTGAAGGTAATTTTATTTATCCACGTGTTGTAGGTGGCAAAATTGGTTTGCCAGGAATTTGGGTATTAGTAGCTGTTACTATCGGAGGCTCAGTTGGAGGAATTCTAGGAATGCTTCTTGGAGTACCGATTTTATCGGTTGTGTATAGCTTAGTTAAAGTGTCAGTTAATAAGAAAGTAGAAAGAAAAAATAAAAAAAAGGAAGCATAATAAAAAGCACTTATTTGTGCTTTTTTTCTTTGTCTTTTTTATTTAACCAATTTTTACCATCAACAATTCGTGCAACAAGCATAGAACTTGAAGCGTCACCAACAACATTTAAAAGAGTGGCTGGTGGATCAATTATAGTAGCTATTAATGTTAAGATAGGTAGGGCAGCTACTGGGAAGCCCATCATTGAAATAATCATCATTTCAGAAATTGTACCACCACCAACTGGAACGCCAGAAACAAGTAAATTAGCAATTAAAGCGGTAATAATAACTTGACCAAAACCAGCAGGAGTATTAACATTTGTACCAAATAAGTAAGCTAAGAACATTATTTTAAATACACTACCTAACATCGAACCATCTTTATGAAAACTTGTTCCTAAAGGAATGATTGTTTCGACAATATCATCAGGGACACCTATATTTTTAGCACTTTTCATGTTAGCAGGAATTGAAGCTGCTGATGAACAAGTTGAAATTGAAGTTGCAGTAGCAGGTAATATATTTTGCCAGAATCTTTTGACACCTTCTTTACCAGCAGCAATGAAAGCATATAATGTATAAATAATAAAATAGAATAGTAGTGCTAAAACAGTGTATATAACAAAGGTCTTAGCGTATCCGATAGCGATACTTGATCCAAAGGTACCAATTAAAGAAGCAAAGTAGCATCCAAGACCGATTGGAGCATACATAAATGCATAATCAATTAATTTTAAAACTACTTTATTAGTTGCTTCTAAAACATTTAGAAGTGGTTCGGCTTCTTTACCAAGTTTAGCAATAGCTAATCCAACAAAGATGGATATTAGTACTAAAGGAATAATATTATCTTTTGATAATATGCTGGCAAAATCAGAAACACTGATTGCTTGGACAGTTCTTTCTAAGATATTTAGTTTGATATCATCAGTTTGTTCATTATCTTTCAAAGTTTCTATTATAGCTTTTGAATCTTCGGGATTAACTAGTTTAATAGAATAAGTTGTTAAGACACCTATTACGATAGCAACTAGGGAAGTTATAATAAAAACTAAAAAAATTGATGAGATAACTTTACTTAGACGTTTTGGTTGTTTGATTTTAGCGATCGACGTTGTTATAGTTAAAAAAACTAAAGGAACGATGATGACAAACATCATGTTCATGAATAGTTCACCAAGTGGACTTAGTACTTGAGCTTTTTCTTTAAAGACTAAGCCAATGATAGCTCCTATAATTAATGATAATAGTAAAATAATTGTTTGTTTATAATTTGACCATATTTTTTTCATAATTGTCCTCCTGTTAAAATAATATTCTAGATACGTGTAAAGTAAAAGTAACATAAATCCACAATATATAATGATAATATTTATAAAATCCACAATTTGTGATATTTTGTTTATGGTGGTTTGATGAAAAAAAAGTATATAAAGATGAATGATAATGATGATAATCTTAGTTTAGGAAATCTTTTTAGAATAATAAAAGAGTTATCTAAAAATAAAACTTCGGCGATGCAAACAGAGCTTTTTTGTGTTTTGTTTGAAGTTTTGGAAGTTAATGATACAACAATTAATAATTATTGTGTAGGCTGTCGCCGAATAGGGGATGATTATAAACAAAAGTATTTAAATATGCAAAAAAAATATGAAAATGATAAAACTATTTTTTTTGATATAATTATAAATATTTTGAGTATTATAGATGGAAGAGTTTATGTTTTAGATAGTGATAAAAAGGCTTTTATAAATAGAAATGAAAATATGAAAGCATTATGTTTTAAACTATATAATATAGGTAAAAATGATCAAAGTGTTAATAGACCTTTTTTAGAAAAGATTGATATGTTTTTAAAAAACGAAGATTACTATAGTATGTTTGTTGAATTATTATTTTATATTGTTTTATATAAAAAGCAGCCATTATATGAAAGTGATTTGAAAAAGGAAGTTATGGAAAGTATCTTAAATGATACTTATATAAGTTGTTCTGGATTACAAGAATATTTGGTTTTGAAATTAAGAGAGAGTATTAATTACGATTATTCTTTGAAGAAGATGGCTTTGGAAGGTAATGCTTATGCTTGCTTTGAAATAGGAAGTAATGAGTTTTGTGGTTACGTTAAGGGTTATCCTAGGTATGAGGAGGCTTATAGGTATTTGAAGATTGCGGCATCATATAATCATGCTGGTGCGTGTTATATGATTGGCAGTATGTTTTATCGAGGTTTTTTAGGTAAACAAACAGAAGAAGATTATAAGATTGCTTATGATAATCTTGTAAAAGCTAGTGAGTTAGGTAATATTGCGGCAATGAATGTACTTGGACTAATGTATTTACATGGAGATTATCCTTTAGAAAAAAATATTACGAAAGCATTGGAATATTTTAATAAAGGGGCAGATAATAACTATGCTTTTTCTTTAAATAATTTAGGAAGTTATTATGAAAAATTAGGAGATAAAAAGAAAGCATTTGTGTACTATTTAAAAAGTGCAGATTTAGAAGAAAGCTGGGCTTGTAATAAGGTTGGGCAGTATTATACAAATGGAGAAGTAGTAGAGAGGAATATAGTGAAAGCTTATTATTATTATGAAAAAGCAACTCTTGCTAATCATCGAACAATTTGTTATTATGCTTATTATAATTTAGCTAAGATATTGATGATTGGGGATGTGACGTCAGATATTTTGCGTGATGAGCAAAGAGCTTTGAAGTATTATGAAATAGCAAGTGATCACGGCATTATGGAAGCTGCTTTAGATTTGTTTTTATACTATGCAGGTAAATATAGAAATGATAAAAATCATGATTGGTTAGATAAAGTTTATAAATATAAAAGAGAAATAGAGCAAAATAAAAAGTTTAATGAAAAAATAGAAAAAGAAATTAATGATAAGTTAAGTAAGATTTGTAATCAAAAAGAAATTGATATTAGTTTTCTTTTAAATTAGTTTTTTAGAAAAGGTAGGGATATTATGGAAAGTGTATATATACATATTCCTTTTTGTAAAAGTATTTGTAGTTATTGTGATTTTTGTAAGGTTATTTATCACGGACCGTGGATTACACAATATTTAAATGCTTTATTATTGGAAATACAAGATAAGTATTGTGGAGAAGAAATAAAAACAATTTATGTTGGTGGAGGGACGCCTTCATGTTTACAAGAAAAAGATTTAAAATATTTATTGGATATGGTGCGAAGATTTAATTTGAGTGATGATTATGAATTTACTTTTGAATGTAATTTAAATGATATAAATGAAAATTTGGAAAAAATATTAAAGAGTAAAAAAGTTGAACTTAATTTATTACCAATTACATCAACAGATGAAATTGGAAGATTATCAGAAGAGATTAACAAGGTACAAGAAAAAACAAATACTTATATTGAAAAAATTGAGCAAGACCAATTTACAATGCAAAGGCAAGCACAGTTTGCAATTTTAGGAGAATTTGCAGGTGGATTAGCACATGATTTAAACTCTCCATTGTCAGCAGTTAAATTAGATGTTGCAACAATAGGAAAATATATAAAATCAGATAAAATTTCAACTGATGAAAGAACAAAACAAAAATTAGAAGAAATGCTAGATAATGTTGAGAGTAGTTTGAATAATATGGGAAATATTATATTGGGTGTACGAAATCAAATTAGAGCAACTGGCGACACAGATAATACAGAATTTTCATTATTAGATGTGTTGGAAGGAATAAAATTAATGTTCAGAAGCATTTTTATGAAACATAATTGTCAACTGGAAATAAATGTACCTCCAGAAATAAAAATATATGGAGAAAAGAATAAATTAGATAGAGTATTAAGTAATTTAATCAGAAACAGTATAGATGCATATGCTGGAAAACAAATTAAGGGTATTGTTAAAGTTGATGTAGAGCAAAATAATGAAAAGACAATAATAATAGTAAGTGATGAGGCAGGAGGAATTGACAATTCAATTAAAGATAAAATCTTTAAGGAACTAAAAACAACAAAAGGAGATAAAGGAACTGGATTTGGATTGTATTATTCAAATACTATTATTGAAGGAAGTTTTAATGGAAAGATGTGTTTTGAAACTAAAGAAGGACTAGGAACAAAATTC
>UWSL01000084.1 GCA_900552975.1 uncultured Mycoplasmatota bacterium
GAGGAATGTTTTTTATTAAATTAGCTATATATGACATATCTCTATCGATACAAGAACTTTCATAGAAATTATTTTCTTTTAAACATATTTTATAATCAATTGTGCCTTTTTCGCTATAAGTAACGTTTTCTTCTTTAATTATATCCATCGAATTATAAATAAAATTAACACTTATAAAAAGGAAGAAGATACATAATAAAGCATTTATAATTAGACGACTACGATATGAGAGATAGATTTTTTGTTTAGGGGTTGTATTAAATAGTTCGGCTTCTCTTTGACGTTGTGCTAATTCTTGAGCTGATATTTTCTTTGTTTTCTTCTTTTTCTTCTTTTTTTTCTTAAGCTTGTCTTGATTTTCTAGTTGATTATTAGAAGTTACCATATTATTCGAATTATTATTTAAATTAGCTAACTTTGGTTCGGAATTGACTGCTTGATTGTTATTATTTTCTTTTTTAGAATTCATCTGTTTTTCTGTATTTTCTTTAAAGTTAGCGGAATTATTTGATTCTTTCTTTTCATTTTGATTTAGCTGAGTATTTTTTATTTGGATATTTTGTTGATCTTTATTAGCTTGTTCATTTTGATTATTAGTCTTGTTTGTTTCCATATTTTAACCTCCTTACCAGCGTTCGTTTAGCCATATTGTCGGATAACCGATGGCTGGTATTTTATTTTTGACAGTGCCAATTATCATATCAGGTGTTACTTTCCAGCCATCAACGTCATTATTGGCATCACCTTTGGTATATATAATAATCGTTTTATCTTTTTTAATTAAATCATTTATACGATGGACAATAACTTTACCACCATATTTGTAGGCGATAATTTCACCTTTTTCTAATTCATCTGCTTTAAATTGTTGATTTACAATGACAACATCACCTTTGTTTATATTAGGAACCATGGAACCAGTTGCAATAGCAACAGCATAATATTTAAAATAACCAGAGACAAAATATACTAGAGTAATAACAACAATTGCAAGAGGAATATATGGTAAGAATTGCTTTCTTCTTACTCTTTCAACATTTTTATTTACTCGATCAGTAGTAAACCATTTTTTTAATTTAAGCAAGGTAATAACTGGTAGAAGAAAAAAGATTATTGAATAAATATACTCATTTGGATTAGGAATGATTGGTAAAAGATAAGGATATAATTTTATAATTAATAAGTATATTAAGCATGGTTTAAAGCCAAAATGATAAGTTGTCCAAGAACATAAGATGTTTTCAGTAATTGAAGGGATAAAAGTTAATGCAATAAGTAAAAAAGTACTTTTAGAAAAAGAAAGACCACTTATGGCAAAAGCAATTGTATTATCAATAAAAATGAAAGTAATTGTCATTAAAATCATTAGGATTAGACTTTCACTCGATTTGGTAATTAAAGTATATCTTAAATATTCTTTTAGAATTATATATATTATTAGCGGTATAACAATATTTGTTAAGGCTTTAATTGTAAAATAATTATTAGTTTTGGCAAAGCCGATTACTAAACCACATAAGTAAAAAGTTAAGAAAAAGATTATTAAAGTAATAATTATTTCTAAACTAATATCTTTGCTATAGCGATGACGATCCTTTTCAAAGCCAAGAGTTATTTTAGTTATAATTAATAAAAGAAGAAGATATATAATTAGTGATATCGTATTAAATTGTTTAAGAAAAAAAGCATTAAAGGTGCATAAAAAAATGGTAAAGAAAGATAAGATTAGTAATTTTATGTAACTTTTTTTCATAGGCACCTCCTTAAGATAAATGACACAGTAAAACTGTGTCATTTAAACATTAATCAACTGAACTATAATTTAATGTTATATCACCAAATGAAACAGTAAAATCACCATCTGCTCTATCAGCGTCAGCTTGATATTCAATGGTAACAACAACAGGTTCGCTGGTTGATTTTAATAGTGAATGATTAATTATACTAGCAGCACTACCAGTTGTTTCTGCTTCGTTACCAACTTTTACTTTAACAGAAATTCCATTGCAGGCTTTTTGAACTAAGGCATCTGTTGTTCCTTCGCCAGCTGTACAAATTTTATTAGCTGTTTGACCAGTTACATTGCCATAGACAATACTTTTTAAATAAGCATCTAATTGACCTTTGTTAAAAGCGTAAAAACTGTAAACAACTTTTTGGCCTGGCTCTGTAAAAGTAGCTTTCAAATTTGAAATTGTTGGTTCATTAGTATTATCAATAGTAGCTTTAGAAGTAACTAAAGAATTTGGGGTAGCTATTGGTGTAATTTCATCAGTAACAACTTCAGTGTCGGAACTTGAAAAGTCAACATCGAAGGAACTTTTATCTGGGGTTACATCAGCAGCTGTTTGAATTTTCAAAGTATTTGAAAATGCCGCAAAACCAACTGATAATCCAACAACTCCAACTATAAGAGCTAAAACCGCAATTATTTGTGCATTCCTAT
Source organism: uncultured Mycoplasmatota bacterium (assembly GCA_900552975.1). Lineage (GTDB taxonomy): Bacteria > Bacillota_I > Bacilli_A > RF39 > UBA660 > Coprovivens. The sequence goes on from UWSL01000084.1 coordinate 2,447, forward strand.
TTTTTTCCATTTTTATATCCTCCTATCATATTGGATAATACCATATAATGTTAGTTTTTTCAATCAAAATTAAACATTAAATTTTTTAATTAGGTATATCTTTATTATTACCAAATTATTTCCTTTAATACCCAGAATTTTTGATAAATTTTACTTATTATTAAAATTTATCAGCAGTATTTATAAAGTAACGACAGAAGTTTTATAAATATAACTATTTTGTTTAGTACTTTTCAAATTTTATGTACTAATTAAAAAGAATGAAATTACTTTTTATTCTTTGGCAATACTTATGATTATACCAATTGAAATCATACTGACTAATAAGCTTGAACCTCCATAACTAATAAAAGGTAAGGTTATTCCAGTTGTAGGAAGTAAGCCACTTACAATTGCAATATTTAAAAGACCCTGAAAGACAAGACCGAAAGATAAACCAAAAGATAAATATTTAGCAAAGAGATCATATTGTGATAAAGATATTTTAATTGCATTATAGAAAAGACAAAGAAAAAGGAAAATTACGAAGAAACAACCAAGGAAACCAAATTCTTCACCGATGATACTAAAAATAAAATCAGTTTGGGGCTCTGGCAAATAAAAATTTTTTTGAATGGAATTACCATATCCGACTCCTAAAAGGCCATGAGGTCCGAGTGCATATAGACTTTGAATAATTTGAAAGCCGCTACCTAGTGGATCACTCCAAGGATTTAGATAAGCAGTAATTCTAGCAACACGATAAGGTGCTACTATAATTAGTAAAATAATACCCACTAAACCTAACATACCTATTTTTACAAAAAAACTAAGATTGGGACCAGAAGAAAAAATCATAACAACTAAAGTACATAAAATAACTAGTGCAGTACCAAAATCTGGTTCCATCATAATTAATAAAAAGAAGATACTTATAATAAGAAAAAGTGGTAATATCCCCTTTCTAATATTTTTTATATCTTTATCGTTAGAAGATAAGTACTTGGCAGTAAATATAATTAAACCAAGTTTAGCAAATTCTGATGGTTGAATTCCTAAAGGACCAATACCAAACCAACTTCGAGAACCATTTCTAACTTTACCAATTCCAGGTATTAAGACTAAAATTAATAAGATAAGACATAAAAGAATTAATTTATTAGCATTATTTCGATAAAAAGAAATCGGTATTTTAGAAAGAATTTTAATGATTAGTAAACCAAATAGAAAAAAAACAACTTGAGATTTTATATATTTTAGGGGATCGTTGAATTTATATTCTGCCCAAATATGACTAGCTGAATAAATCATTGTAATACCGAACATAATTAATGAAAGCATTGAAAAAAATAAGAAATATTTGTTTTTTTTCATAAAATCACCTATTTAATTTTATTCGATTTTATAAAAGTAATGAATAAACAAAAAAAGACCTGATAAATCAGGTACGTTGACGGAACATTAAAATATTTAGAGTAAAAAGAAGAATTATGAAAAAGACAAAAAGAATAATAATAACTATTACAACTTTAGAGGGTTCTTCATATGGAAATATTTCGTCATTTAAATATACATAATAACTTTTTAAGACTTCACCATCTAAAGTTATGTCAACATAACCTAAGATATCACCTTTCTTATATTCAGAATTTATTTCCTCAACTATTTTGGGTTCTACTTTAACACGTGAAGCTTCTTCATCATTTAAGAAAACAGAAACATCTTTATCGACATATGTTATATATTCACTTGTAGTACTTTCATCAACTTTTATTTTCTTTAATTCTTCTCCTTTTTTTAAAACTACACGATTTTCGTAATGATGATCTTTGATATATTGGTATACTTTATAAGAATCTAAAACATGAGTAGTTAGTTTTTCATTTAAGGCTGATTTGCAAGTGACAAGAATATAGTTTTGACCATCGATAGTAGATGTTGAAGCTAGTAATAGACCCGCTTCTGGAGTATAGCCTGATTTAGATCCTGTAATAAGATCAGGGTCTAAGCCATGATATTGAGCAAAAACTGGTGTATAGTTTTTAACTTCTAAACCAGTTGATAAAGTATAATTTTTAGTAGTAAATATTTTTTTAAAAGTAGAATTTTCTAAACATTTTCTTAATAAAACAGACATTTCACGAGCTGTCGAGACATTATTATCATCGCCACCATATGAATCCTCAAAGTGTGATTTAGTTAAACCTAATTTTTGAGCTTCATCATTCATTAAATTTTTAAAGTCATTAAGGGACCCACTGGTGTGATAAGCTAGACTTTGAGCAGCATCGGCAGCGGAAAGAAGAATAAGAGCATATAAAAGATCAGTATAACTTACACGATCCCCTACTTTAATCCCTGCACAAGTAAAGCCTGCTAAGTTGGCAATGTCAGCTTCGGTAATAGTTACTTTGGTATTTAAGTCGTTAACATTATTTATAACAGCATACGCAGTCATTAGTTTAGTCAAGGAAGCCATAATTTCTACTTTGTCTTCATTTTTACCATAAATAAAGTCCCCTGTATCGGCATTTATTAAAGCGACTGAATCAGCTGTAACTTCAACAGGAAGAGCTAAAGCTTTTGTTACATTGAGAGGAATGAACAAAAAAAAGAATATTAAGATTAATTTTTTTATCATTTTCTCACTTCCTACTACTCTATTAATTTTAGCAAATTTTCAAACTTTGTTCAACCATAAGAAAAAGCATCACTCGATGCTTAAATCCATATACCATATGTTATAGCAGCCATTGCAAGGAGAAGTCCAACTACGTAAAATAGTTTTACAATATCTCTTTCAGACCATCCTAATTGCTCAAAATGATGATGCAATGGGGCCATTTTAAAGATTTTCTTCTTAAAATAAATAATTGAAATCATTTGGATTAAAGATGATAATGTTTCAACAACAAATACACCACCAACTAAAGCCAATGAAAGTTCATGTCTTGTTAAAATAGCAACTGCTGCTAAAGCTCCACCTAAAGCTAAGGAACCAGTATCGCCCATAAAGACTTTAGCTGGATTAGAGTTAAATGTTAGAAATCCTAGTAAAGAACCGACTAAGACAAAGCAGAATATTCCAACTTCTTGATATCCTTCCATCCAACGAGCATTCCATGCTAGAAGACCATAAGCCAAAAAAGCTATTAAAGAAAGACCACCAGCTAAACCATCTAGGCCATCTGTAATATTAACAGCATTTGAAGTTCCAACTAATAAAAATAAAATAAATAAACCATACATCCATTTTAAATTAAGATCTAAGTTAAGGGATGAAATTTCCAAAGTTGGTTCTCCACCATTTACTATATAGATATAAAAGAACACTAAAGCGATAGCCATTTGACATAATAATTTGAATAAAATACTTAGACCAGCATTATTATGATATTTTATTTTTAAGAAGTCATCGATAAATCCCAGAACAGCATAAGCAATAAAAACAAAAATAATAATAAGAAGATTATAAGATATGTCTATACTACCTTTGAATTTTAAGAGCAATAAAGTAAAAATCGTTGGAAGAATAAAAATCAAACCACCTAAAGTTGGTGTCCCGTTTTTAGCTAGATGTCTTTCTCCTATCGTTTTACTTACATTCTGCCCCATCTTTAGCTTCTTTAATATAGGTATTAATATAAGCCCAGCAATTATTGATAGAATGAAACCTAACATCATAGCCATTGCTGCTTTCTTGTTTTCAAGTATTTCAAGAAGCTTTTCTTTTCCACCCTTGTCAGGATGCGTTGTATACGCTTCAACAACGTTCACATCGCAGCCCATGGATTCCAATCCTTCCGGAAGGACGCTTCTTGCCACTTTGGCACGGGGAATCAGAATCTTATCCCCTGCTTTGACAAGCGGTCTCATTTCTTCGACAAGATCTTCCGCTTTATACTGCTTAGGCACGCAGTCGGTATTCAATCCGTACTTTTTGAGTTCCTTGGCGGTAGCAGGTCCAATGGCTGCCAGTTTGAGAT
>UWSL01000085.1 GCA_900552975.1 uncultured Mycoplasmatota bacterium
AAGTAAGAAAACAAAATTTATCAGTTGATGATATTTTAGTTAAAAGAGATATGGACTTTATCAACTCTATCAAACTACCAATTCTATATAATGCTTTTGTTGATAGTTGGGATGGTTTAGACCGTGAAGAAAAAGCTGAAATAGTTATGAAATATATTGGTGATATTGAACTAGAATTAGTAAATAATAAATACAAAGTTAAACTAACAAATTTTAGATCTACTTTCTATAAAGATTTTAAATCATTATTTGATAAAGGTTATATTGATTGGAAAAGAAAAATAGTACATTCATTTAATGGCTTTTGTGTAGATGGTAAAGTTCGTTATAGTGAATATTTACCAGCTAAAGAAGTATATAGACATTTAATGAGATTAAATGAATGCTATGAAGTGAATTTTTATAAAGTTTATCTTCAAAAGAAAACTGAGAAATTAAAAATGCTACCACTTCATAAAGGAGATGTCGTTGTAAGAATATTCCCTACTGAAGAAGATGATGATTCAAAAGAAATATTAGGTATGGGAATGTTTGTTACAAAAGACTCTCCTAACGATATTAAGGTAGACATTCCAGACTTGTTTGAATGTATACCTGATATCGAAGATTAATTTATAAACGTGGCACGTTTTGTTTACGATAGTAAATGAAAGTGGCGATAGTGTTAAATTAATACGGTTTCTAAGGTGGTAAACCTTAGCTTCCATATCTTGTCTTTGACAAGATATATAAGAAGTTATGAATAATGACAAAGCCACTTTCGTGCCATTTTCAATATTCATAATTTAAGGAGGTGTAAAAGTATGAAATTATCTTATTCACTACATTTAGGTAATGATAAAAACAAATCTATTAAAGCAAGACAAGAAGCAAAGAATACTCCATCAGGCACTACTTCAAAGAATAATAATGCTATCCAAAATGTTAAGCGACTTGGAAAAGTTAATCATCACAATTTAAGACAATATGATAACAACCAAGAACTAATTAAAACTATAAAAGGTTCAAATGATATTGTTAAAGATGTTAAAGAATTGTATTTAGATTTATTTGAAGAAGCAAGATTAGAATATAATAATAAACAAACTAGAGATGATAGAAAAATAGATAACTATTTTAATAAGATTGCTAATGATACAAAACATGATCTTGCTTGTGAGATAGTTATTGAACTTGGAAATATGGAATATTGGGATGAGAAAAGTTTAGAATATAAATATCAAATGACACAAGTTTTTGAGCAACAAATTGAAGATTTAAAAGTAATAGTTCCAGACTTTTATGTAGCAAATGCTACCATACATTTTGATGAGTACTCTCCACACTTACATATAGTTGGTGTTCCAGTAAAAGAAAATTGTAAAACAGGTTTATCAAGACAAGTTGGAAAAACTTCAATATTCACAAAAGAATCACTAGTAATTATTCAAGATAAAATGAGAGAAAGATGTATTAATGAATTTAATATTGCTTATGGTATGGATTCCAAATTAAAAGAAAAACAAAAAGGTAAAAATAGAGATATAACTTCATATGAAAGAAAACTTTTTAATGAAAGAGTTAAAGGACTTAAACAAGAAATATCTAATCTTGAAAATGAAGTATCTGATTTAGAAGATAACAAACAAAATATTAATAATCAAATAACTAAACTTAATAAAGATAAAAATGATATAACTGATGAAATTGATAAAAAGAAAAAAATTAATAATAAAATTATTATTAAATCTAAAAATCAACTTTGGGATGAAAACGAAAAATTAAAGGAAGAAAATGAAGATTTAAAAAGATTAAATTATCAGTATGAGCATAGATACAACGATTTAAAGGAAAAAACTGATTATCTTATTAATCACTTAAATAAAGTCTTTCAAAAATTACCAGAATTTATTAAAACAATAGTTGACCACTTATTTAATCATAGTGGTTTAGGTTTAAAATATTTTAAGCAACAATATGATCCAGAAGTTAAAAGAAAAGAACAAAGTATATTTAAAGGATTTAATTTATTTAATAAGAAAGAAATTGAAACAGCAATTAACCATATTAACTGTGAAATGGAAGAATCGGCTGAAGATTTTTATACTGATAAAAAAGATAAAGAAAAAGACGATGGCTTATCATTGTAAGCTATCGTCTTTTATTTTTTTAATATTGAAATAATTTTTAAGCACAACTCATATAATTTTTTTTTATCATTTTCTTTTTTAGACATTTAAACCACCTCTTTTAGATAATTCATTTGGTTGAATAGGCATATCTTTTGTTGTATTATCATAAAAACAACCAGCCATCTTTTCATGTTCATTTTTTACAAATTCATAAAAGAATTCTTTTTGATTTTCTGGTATGATACTATCAATTTCATTAAGTATCTCTTGAAAATACTGATTAGAAAAGTATTTTTCACGAATATATTTATGTTGTGGTCCTCTACAACCATTTCTATTATTATTAAATTTTATAATTATATTTTTTAGTAATCCCATATCATGAGAAACATTATAGTCATCTAACATTTTTCTAATTAAATTGTTTTCATTTCGTGCAATTCTTTCTCTATTTATTACTAATATTGGAAGATTTCCAAATTCTTTTGCGGCTTTGATAGTATTATTTCTATATTCTTCAAATTGTTTTTGCTCTTCTACACTAAGTTGTGAAATATCTTCGCATTCTTGATCCAGAATAATAAAATCTGGATTTTTTTTGAAATGTGGGTTTCGTGGATCAGTGTTTTTTCTTTCAAAGTCTAATTCGTTATGCCATTCTCTTGTACTATCTATGAATTTACTAGGTAGGCTTAATTTAGAATATATTTTTGCACCCATATTTCTACTATCTGGGGTACTATTAATATCTTTATTGCCACCACCTAAAAACATTGTTTCATCAAAATCATAAAAACCTAATTTTATATGTAGTTTTCCATCTTGCTCTGCAAATGCTAAATTATCATTTCTTATTAAACTTACAGCGTTTATATGACTCCTATACCTATCATTATTCCATTCTTCGTAATAATTTACTTGTCCATTTCCATCTTCTGAGAAAGCACCTAAAGTTTTTACAATTGAATAAAATTGATCTCCTGAATCGTAAACATTAATACCATCTATAGTTGTTAATATATTTGATTCATTAAATTTAGGATTGCATTTATTAAATTCATTAGCATAAAGTAATAAAAGATTTTCTTCAATCAAACTATTATTAAATAAATTAATTTTAAATTCAGTACCATTTATTAAAGTTGTTGCAACTTCCTTTAATTTATCAATATCTTCATAACCTAATATCATTTTTATAGTTGTGAGTTCTATTACACCTTCATTTAATGCTAATTCAGGTGATAAGCCTTCTACATCAAAAGCTTTAACGAAAAATTTAGCATCTGATAAACCCATTCCAAATAAAGCATATAGTAAGTCATCTTTTAAATCACTTATGTCATTATTAGTATTTATATCTTTAGATAGCATTCCTTTTATTTTACCAGTAAAATCTTCAAGTTCTTCAACATTTTTTGGAAAAATTCCAGTTTTGATTATAAATCCAATATTTCCGATTATTTCATCATTTAAAGTATACTGATTTTCAAACTCTTTAATTAAATTAAATAAAGAACTAATTTTTTCTAAAAATTTCTCATTATTTCTACCTGGAATAGATGATCTACCCAAACGATCTATAATGGTACCAATTAATCTATGTGAATTTATACCATAACTTGATGATAAATCAACTATTTTTTTTATTATGTATAATTCATAATCATCAAGACTTAATAATCTATCTTGAATAATTGTATCTAACGCTAATTCGTTTTCGTATGGTTCTAAAAAAGCATACTTTTCTTGTAAAATATAAGGATTTAAAGTTAGCAATAATTCATTATTTGTTTTTAACATACTTTTTATTTTTTGTTTTTGATAATCGTTTAAATTCGCAGTTTTATATAATTCTTGTATAGCAACAGTATCTTTACTAAGTGTAGCAATACTAAATTTATCACACATTTCATCACATAACTCGATATAAGGCATTGTATTTTCCCATATAGCACTAAAAACACCAGCAAAAAATTCTTCATGATTACTACAATTCTTACACATTTCACGCCATGCTGTACAAGCTTGTTCTTTAGTTCTCATTATTTCACTACCTTTCAAACATAAATTATATCATTATTTTTATCAATTTTATTAAATCCCTTTAAAATTTTACGAAAATATGGTAATCTCGTTATAGAAGTTAGTTGTATTAACTTATATAGTGATAGTTTCAAATTATCTTATCTATCGCACCATTTGAAAAAATTAAAACTAACTAGAGATAGTTAGTTTTTTGAATAGTAAATTCGTTTTAAAATATAAAAAATAGTTTAGGTTTTAAGTTAATGTTAATTTGTTTTTTGTTTGAAGGTGTAATATACGCCCTTAAACAAGTTATTATGTTTAGTTGCAAAATAACTTTCTTTCAAATCTAAATCATATTTATTATTTTTGGCATATTTTCCATCAAACAAATAAAATGTTTCCATTTTTTTAGCATCATCATCACTAATGTAAGTGATTTCTTCATCAGTTGATTGGGCTTCATAAATACGTAGTACATAATCGCCATCACAGTTATTTTGACCTTTACAAGATGAGTATTGAATTGCTAATAAGTTATCTTGTGAATCTTGATAAATGTAATAAGTATTAGTACTTATTAGGTAACTAAAAGTTTTTTCAGTAATTGCTTCAGCATAATCTAAGTCTTTATCAATTATTTTTTCTTTTTTTAGACTAGTAAAAATGACATTAGCATCATCTTCACTAGCTTCACATCCTGTTAGACCAATTAAAGCAATTATTCCTAGGACACAAATTAAAATTTTTCGCATAAAGACACCTTCCTCTTTTTTTTTATAATATTTAATTATGTTAATTATTTTGTTTAAAATTATTCCCACTATCCTGTGACTATTTTAACATATCTATAATTTCATTGGAAGAAATTTGTAAAGATAGTAAAATTTATATTATAATTAGAATGTGTGGTGATATGATGGAAAACATTGTTAAAATAATGCAAGAAATGGATAAGATATCTTATGGTACAGTAAATAAAGATGGAATTAACATTTTTGATATTGTTGATGGAGAGGATCAGTTTGGTAAAATTTATCATTTGTTAAGTCCTCAGGAACTTTTAGAAAAAAAGATTGGAGTTTGTTGGGATCAAGTTGAATTAGAAAGAAAATTTTTTGATGAAGAGAAAATCTCAAATGAAACCTATTTTATTTATATTGACGACAGAAAATTTTTGCCTTCGCATACTTTTCTTGTTTTTTATAATAATAGTAAAGTTTATTGGTTTGAACATTCATGGGGATATGAAAAGGGAATTCATGAGTATAATGATTTAAATGAATTATTAAAAGATGTAAGGCAAAAGTTTGTTTTAAGTAGGAAAGATGAAATAGAACAAAACGATGGTGTTTACTTATATAAGTATAAAAAACCTAAGTTTAATATAACTTGTGATGAATTTTATGATTATATATATACACAACAGCAAATTTATATTTATGATGTAAAACCGGCTACTTTTAATGATTTAGAACGAATAAAGCGATACAAATATCAAACAATAGTGGAATATGCAGATAGTTTAAATTTAGAGGAAAAAAATAAAATAAAAAAATATATTGATGATAATGTTAAGACATTAATTGATGAATATAAAAATATATTATATAATAAAAAAATTGTAGGAAGTTATCTAGTTAGAAAGATAGATGAAGGTTATTTATTAGATGAAATTTTTATTGAAAAAGAATATCGAAATAAAGGAATTGGAACTTCAATTATACAAAAAATAATTAGGAAGTATAATGATAGATTATATTTGTGGGTTTATAAAGCTAATCAAAAAGCTATTATTTTATATAAGAAATTAGGTTTTATAGTAATTGATGAGACAGACACTAGATTTTATATGAAAATAAAAAAATAGAAAAAAAGATAAAGTAGGTGAAAAAATGGATAAGGAAAGTTTACGAGATAATTTATTTGCTAAATATTTTGAATGTAAAGATGGTATTTTAGCAACTGATTTAGTTAATCAATTACATTTTATTCCAGAAATTTATGCTAAATTAAATGAAATGTGTATTGGAAATGTTGAAATGTTTGATAAATTTGATCGTATGAAAGAAGTAAAAGCTATTAATTTTAATGATAAAAAGTATTTGATTTGACACCTATTTCACCTCCTGCTATGATATAGTTTTTCTTACCTTTTTAGCTTTTTTCCAATGTTTTTCTATAAATTTGTCAAATTCTTCTCTATCATTGTCATCCATATTATTTCTCATTTCAACAAGATTTTCATCTGTAATTGGATTTGTAATTACATA
>UWSL01000086.1 GCA_900552975.1 uncultured Mycoplasmatota bacterium
TATCTGCTAGTGAAATAGCTTTCCTTTCTTTAAATAAATATTCGTTAACACGCAAAAGGAATAAAAAAGCTAAAAAAATTGAAAAAACTATTGAAAATGAATCAACTTTTTTATCAACAATTCAAATAGGTATTACCTTAGCTGGCTTTTTAGCTTCCGCTTTTGCTAGTGATACTTTTACTGAATATTTAATCGATTATGGAGTTTATATTATTAGTGATAATTTTACCAAAACCTTTTTAATGATTACCATAACTCTTATTCTTTCTTACATAACTCTTGTCTTTGGGGAACTTGTTCCTAAAAAAATTGGTCGTTCTAAACCAGAAAAAGTTGCTTATCTTACAATCGACCTAATCACAACCATCTCTTTTATTTTTAAACCATTAATATTACTTCTAACAGCTTCTACTAATTTTATTTGTAATCTTCTAAATATCCACGAACGAGAAGAAACACTAACAACAAAAGATATCAAAAAATTAATAATAACAGGTTCTAAACAAGGTATAGTTGAAGAAAGAGAAAAAGAATATATTTTAAATATTTTCAATTTTAATAATAAAACTGCAAACAGAATTATGACTCCACGTGAAAAAGTAATTTATATCGATATTAAAGATAACAAAAGACAAGTCCTAAAAAAAATTAGAAACTCTAAATTTACTAGATTTCCTGTTCTCGATGACGAGAAAATTTTAGGTTTTATCAATATTAAAGATTTTATTTATTATCATCAAAACAATAAAAATTTAAAAATAAAAGATATAATCCATCCTGCATGTATCTTTAAAAAAAACGAAAAGATAGATGATATTTTTCGTATAATGCAAGAAAATCATGAAACTTTTTCTATCATAACTGACAAAGATCTTTTCATTGGTATTCTTACTATCGAAGATGCTGTTGAAGAAATTGTTGGTAATATTGAAGACGAATATAGTCAAAAAACAGATTAAAAAAATTAATCTGTTTTTTCATGTTCTAACTCTCTATTTTCTAAACAATATATTATATTAAATTTAATAAAATTTAAAAATAATTCTTTGCTTTCTGCATCAACATCCTTACTTTTTTTTACAATAGCCATAATATTTTTTAACTTCGTAGTTTCAAGTAAAGTTTTTATTCCTACATCTTTTAATAATTTAAAAATAGCTCTACAAATTTTTTCACGTTCTACAAGTGTATGATTATCTAGCCATAAAGTTATACTATTATCTAAATTAGTACTTAATTTACTTAATTGCGTTTCTATAAAATGATCCTTTTCAACTTCCCAATAAAATGGAGAATGAGCAAAAATATCTTTACGTGATGCTTTAACTACGCGATAATTATCACCATGTCGTAAAAGTAAACCAACCAACGAATAATTTGGTACGATATGTTCTAATTTATGAGCAATTCTTTGATAGTTTTTAGACTCAATTTGCGCTTTTAATAAGCCTGGACCGTCAAGGTTATATACTTTCACAACTTTCATTTTAGCGACAATATTAGCATTCATAGCCGCCACCAAAGCCATATTTCCCCCTTTGGAATGACCACCAACTATTACTTTCTTATCAAAAAGACTAACACTTCTATTTAAATAATTAATAGCATCAATTTGTGAAGCAACAGGATATTGATAACACAAATTAAAGTTTTCTTCCCAACCAGATATATTATTATCGGTTCCTTCGTAACAAATATACTTACTTCCATCATCTAACTTTAAAGTAAAAGCACAAAACATTTCATCATTGGTAATTTTATAAATATAATTACCTATTAATATATCTTTATATCGATCTTTATCTATCATCGTCAATACCAAACGATATAAATTCTTTTGATCTAAACCTTTTTTTAAGAATTCTTTATAATTTAAATCCTTTAAAAATTGTTTTAAACAATCATTAAGATTAATAAAATCTGTTTTGACAATACCATCAAAGTCCAAATAAGATAATTGGGAAAAAATAACGTAATCAACGTCGTTATACTCTTTATCAAGAACTTTTGTATATCCATATTTTTCTATATAATCAAATATATTATTAGCCATTTTTATTACTCCTTACATCAACTTCACGTTTAATCCAAGTCATAATTAATGCAACAACATAATTTTGTTGTTCTTTAGTTAATTCTTGACCTTTAGATATGTGATGCCACTTTTCCAAACAACCACGGCAACAAGTTGCTGTAGCATGTTGGGCTATAAATACAGGATGATTTTTCATCGGCGTCTGTGCACCATCATTATCAGGATATCGAGGTGCTAATTTTTTTCGAACAAAATCATAAGCATGACTTTGAATAACATTCACACCCTTCTCTTTATAATAATTTAACTCCTTACTTCTAAGTTTAAAACTATTTCTAAATTTACTCTTTTTTAATTCTGCTAATTTTTTATCAATTATTAACTGCGCTTTTTCACTTAACATTTCAATTGCCTATATTTTAAATTTTTTTACTCCATAAGCCATGCAAATTACAATAAGTATATATTTCCATGCCTGCTTCATAATCAAAAATTGCTTCTGGCTCATCACCAGGGCTTAAAGTATACTTAATTACTGAGTCACTATAAACAGCCATTATCCATTTTATAAAATGACCATCATCCATTGGATGTTTTTCTTCTCCTACTCTAACAAAAACTGAATCACCATCAATATCACAAACTGGCAAATGCTTTTGTTGACCAATTCCTGCACGTTTCAAAGAAACTTCATTCATCTTTTCGCCACAACACTTAATATTTGTTTCTGTTCCTTCCAATATTTCAATCATTGTTCCACAATGTTCACATTTATATATTTTCATAACTACCTCCTCCTTTAATTCTAACACAAAATAACCTTTACCAATCTTTTATTTGTTCTTTTTTTCAATTGGATTAACATGAATAACTGTCAGATAAATTTCTGGAATTTTCTTTGCAATTTCTTTTTCTAATTTATTAGCAATTTCATGACTCGCAAAAGTAGACAAATTTCCATCTACAAAAATCGAAAAAGTTACTTGATAACGATATCCAACCGGTGTTGCATTAAAATGATTAATCTTTAATATTTCATCATACTCATCAATAATTTTTAACACCTTATCTTTAGTCTCTATCGAAATTGTTTTATCCATTAAAACATCATAACTTTCCTTAAATATTTTAAAACCAGTCAACATAATCCATAAAGATATTCCAATTCCTACAATACTATCAACAAAAGTAAAACCATATAAACTTAAAATAACAGATAACATATTAAAAGAAGTAACTATACAATCATTTCGATGATCTTTACTATTTGCTTCAACTAATAAATTATTATCTTTTTTACCTATTGTTCTTGTATACAAATATAAAAATAATTTTGTCACAATCGTTACTATACACACAACTATTAACCAAAAACTAAAATGATATTCATTACTTTTAAACAAAGAAATAACTGAACTATCTAACATTTTTAGAGCTACTAAAATCATTGTGATACTTATTAACATCGAATAAATATATTCAGCTTTACCATGCCCTAAGTTATGATCATCATCAGCGCTTTTACTAGCTACTCTATTTCCAATATACGTCATTAATGAATTAAATATATCTGATGCGCTATTAAAAGCATCAGCAATCATCGCTTGACTGCTTGATACAACCCCAACAATAATTTTTATAATAAATAAAAATATATTTCCAACTATTCCCATTATACTAGTTCTTTTAGCTACTGCAAATCTATCCATATCCTATACCTCTTAATAATACATTTTATCATAAATTAATAATAACTTAAACTATCCTAACAAAACATCTAAAATCATCATAAGCAAAAAGCCAGCCATAAAAGTAAATACTTCTCCTCTATTAGCCAGTCTAGATTCAGGTAATAATTCTAAAATAACAACATAAAACATTGCTCCAGCTGCAAAAGAAAGAAAATATGGCAATAAAAATACTACAAAATTAGTAAAAAATAATGTCACAATCGCTCCCAACATTTCAAAAAGTGCCGAAACTACCCCATATATAAATGCTGCTTTTTTAGAATAGCCTTTTTTTAACATAGGAAATGATACAATAAATCCTTCAGGAAAATTTTGTACAGCAATACCTAACGCTAAAGCTATACAAGCATAAATAGACACATTACCTAAAATATATGAAGCTAATACAACTCCAACAGCCATTCCCTCTGGAACATTGTGAATGGTAATAGCTAACATTGTTTTATCGACCTCATGCTTATTTAAGAAGAATAAGTCTAATAAATAAAAAACTAAAATTCCCAAACTCATTCCTGTAACTACTGACCAAAGCGCTGATGAACTCGTTTGTAAAGCTGGAAGTAACAAAGACCAAATTGAAGCCGCTACCATAATTCCTGAAGCAATACCAAGCATTACTTTTTCAAATGTTTTATTTAAATTCTTTTGAATAATAAAAATAGCCATTGCTCCCAAGCAAGTTCCAATAAAAGGAATTAATAAAACTAATAACACCATCATAAATAAATCTCCTAACTAATATAGTTTATGTAAGATTTATTTTATGGAAACAAAAAGATACTAGGTAAAAAACTAGCATCTTTCCAAAACTTTTATTTAATTATCAATAATATTATTGTCACTATCAAATTCAATTTTAATAACTTTCCTGCTTGCTAAATAATCACACATATGAACAAATTTTTGTTCTGGCGTTTTAGGTAAAGGTAAAATCACATCACTATAATCACTTGTATTAAATCTTCCCATATGTGAAGAGATTGCTGAAGCAACAAATTCCACATCTTCATTAGAAAGTTTCAACTCACCAGCATTATTACGTACAAAATCAGCTGCTAAAATAGGATGATCAAAACGAACATATTTTTCTTCATTCATTCCCTTCTTCAAACTATCATGTAAAACCAACGACATTATTATCAAATCTTTAGTGCGAGCTGGAAATTTATATATTCCAAATAATTCTTGAGCCATTCTAACGGCTGCTTTAGTATGACGAAGTAAACCACCTTCACCAGTTGCATACATTGGATGATACTTTCCTGTACTGCTCGCCGCAATTGTAAAAAAATAATCAGGAATTTTTTCAATCATAATCTCTAAAGAACTTCTTATATCATCATCTTTTATATAACTTAATTCAACTATAAAGTTTTCTATTTTACTCATTTCTATCACCTGTTGTATTATCTCATATTTTTACTAAAAAAGCATTGCTAAAACTTAATTTAATTATCTTTATTTTCCATTTTTAAGATTTTAACTTCAATATTCTTTGCATTTTCCTCTTTTAGCTCCACCACTGACTCACGAATCTGTTTTATAGTGTCCAAATTAATCTTAGAATGAGATATTTCTTCTATTGGTAAGGCATTTACAGTAGTATTCGTCTCCTCATCTAGATATATAAAATCTTCATAATTATCAGCATAATATTCTAAAACAAAAGCTTCCTCTACATAATCAGACAAAAATAATAAATCACCTTCAGCCGCTAAGTACATAATTCCATTAACCAAAGTTAACAAAATCCCTATAATTATCTTCATAATAAGATGAATATCCACATTATACATTACATACATTTCAATTACTTCAGCTACTATAAATCCATACTTCTTTATATAAGCCCTAAGAGCTTCTTTTCCAGCTTCTTCTATAAAAGGTTCAACATATTTACGAACCTGTTCTAACAATCTCATTCGATAAAATTCTTTCATATGATCGTTACAAAAACCAACATGTTCCTCATGATCATCAGCATATTTTACTACAATATCATCCTCCAAAAAATTAACATCTGTAATAAAATATTCTTCATCTTTCTTATTTAATGTCATATTTATCATAGAATCACCCTTAATCGCTCTTATTTTACTATTAAATCTCTAAAATTCCAAGAAAAAAAGACAAATATTATTATTTATCTTCTTTTAATGCTGCTAAGAAAGCTTCTTGTGGTACTTCTACTTTTCCAACCATTTTCATTCTTTTTTTACCTTCTTTTTGTTTTTCTAGTAATTTTTTCTTACGAGAAATATCTCCACCATAACACTTAGCTAAAACATTCTTACGTAAAGCACTAATTGTTTCACGAGCAATTACTTTACTTCCAATACTAGCTTGAAGAGGTACAATAAATAATTGTTTAGGGATTAACTCTTTTAAATTTTCAACAATCTTTTTTCCTCTTGCATAAGCAAAATCTTTATGAACAATAACACTTAACGCATCAACAACATCACCATTTATTAAAATATCCATCTTTACTAA
>UWSL01000087.1 GCA_900552975.1 uncultured Mycoplasmatota bacterium
TTTAAAAAATTATAATGGCACTATTTTAGTTATAAGTCATGATATTGAGTTTCTAGATCAAATAACAACTCAAACGCTTTATGTTGATAAAACAACTCATCAAATGGAACTTTATCCTGGAAATTATGAAAAATATATGAAAATACGAAATGAAAGATTAAAAACACAAGAAAGAATATATGAAAAGCAATTAAAAGAAGAAGAAAAGTTAAAGAATATTATAAATAAATATATTAGAGGCAATGAGAAAAAAGCGAAAATTGCGAAAGATCGTCAAAAAAAGTTGGCTAAACTAGAAGAAAATAAGATTACATTAGAACAAAAGAAAAAATATACTAGATTTAAAATGGAAATTAATCATCCATCTGGTATAATTCCATTAAAAGTTGAAGATTTAAAATTTGGATATACTAATGATCATTTGCTATTTAAAAACCTTACTTTTGATTTAGAACGCGGGGAGAAATTTTTAATTGTAGGCGAAAACGGGGTTGGTAAATCAACTTTGTTAAAATTAATTATAGGGCAATTAAAACAAAAAGAAGGTAAAATTATCTTAAATGAGAAGTGTGAAATTGGCTACTATGCTCAAGAACATGAGAATTTACGAAATGACCAAACTATTTTAGAAAATTTTAGTGAATTTAATTTAAGTATAAATAAATTGAGATCATTTTTAGGAAGTTTTTTATTTCATGGTGATGATGTATATAAAAAGATATCATACTTATCACCTGGAGAACGAAGTCGTATTGCCTTAGCCAAACTTGCACTTTCAGGGGCAAATCTTCTAATACTAGATGAACCAACAAACCATCTAGATCCCGAAACACAAAAGATAATTGCAGAAACTTTTAAAGATTATGCTGGAACAATGTTAGTTGTTTCACATAATATTGAATTTGTAAATAATTTAGGGATTGAACGAATGTTAATGCTTCCAAGCGGGGAAATTAAGTATTATGATGCTAATATAGTTATGTATTATCATAATTTAAATAATAGTAAATAAGGATAAATTATTATATTAAGACGTGATATAATAAAAATAAAGATAGGAGGTTTTATGAAAAGCAAGAAAAAATCACCGGTTATTTCGATAATTTGGGATTATTTAATGATTACTATTGGAGCAGCTATCGCGGCATTGGCTCTTGAAGCAATTTTAGTTTCTAATTCAATATTAGATGGTGGAGTTACAGGAATAAGTATTATTCTAAATTTGTTATTAAAATGGAAATTAAGTATTTGTATCTTTTTAATAAATATTCCTTTTATTTATATTGGTTTTAAAAATTTAGGCTGGAAATTTTTAGCTAAAGCTATATATAGTATTGTACTTTTTTCTATTTTATTAGAAGTATTTCATTCACTAGGAACAATTATAGATAATAAGTTACTAGCTACTATTTACGGAAGTGCTTTATTAGGTATTGGTGTTGGCTTAGTTATTCGCTTCGGTGGATGCTTAGACGGCACAGAATCATTAGGAATCGTAATCAGCAAGAATACTAATTTTTCAGTAGGACAATTTGTATTAGGCTGCAATGCTATTATATTTACTATTGCAGGCTTTTTCTTTGGGATCGACCGTTCCTTATATTCCCTTCTAGCTTATTTTATTACAAGTAAAGTCGTAGATGAAGTTAGTGAAGGATTAGAAAAAGCCAAAGCTGCCATGATTATTACAGAAGATGGGGAAAAAATGGCAAAACAGATTTATAGTAAAATTGGTAGAACTGTGACTTTATTAGACGGAAATGGATTAATTTCAGGAGAAAAAGCTGTTTTATATTGTGTTTTAACGCGTATAGAAATTCCTCAATTAAAGAGAATCGTTACAGAAGAAGACCAATCTGCTTTTGTTACTATAACTGATGTATCTGAAATAATTGGGTCGCATATAAAATCTAATAAAAAATTAAAGAAGGATGTTGAATCTTAGTAAACTAGACACAATCGTGTCTTTTTATTTGTAAAATCAAAAATATTTAAGTAAAATATAATATATGGTAGAAGGTGTTTTTATGTATAATAGTGTCGAAGAAGCTATTCACTTCATGGTGAAAGCTAATAAAGGACAAAAAAGAAAAAACGAAAATATTGACAAATCATTTCATTCAATGTCAGTTGGAATGATGATAAAAAATACTACACAATCCGATGATGTAGTGGTAGCTGCAATATTACATGATATTATAAAAGATACAGAATATGGTTATGAAGATATTGAAGAAAAGTTTGGAACTTTAGTAGCCGATATGGTCGCAGATTTATCTGAGGACATGGGACTTCCTAAATGGATTGATAGAAAAAAAGATTATTTAAAACGTATTCGTAATAAC
Organism: uncultured Mycoplasmatota bacterium; assembly: GCA_900552975.1. Taxonomy (GTDB): domain Bacteria; phylum Bacillota_I; class Bacilli_A; order RF39; family UBA660; genus Coprovivens. Next base: position 2,346 of record UWSL01000087.1, read on the forward strand.
GGAGATATAAATGTAATAAATATAATGGTTGCTGATAAATTACATAATTTATTATCTGATTATGAATTATTTACAAAAATTGACGATAAGGTATGGAAATACTCAAAAGCTACTAAAGTAGAAAACGCTTGGTTTTATAAAGAGTGCTATAATATTGCTAGAAAAAAGAAAGCAAATAACGTATTGTTAAAACGCTATAAAGAAATTTTAGAAATATATTTTGGTGAGATAGATGACGAAGACGAGAATTAAAAAAATATTATTAAGATTAACATTAATAATTTGTTTATTAATTTTCTTTTGGATGGTTTATTTATTGATAAATAATAAAACAAGTTGGATTGACAATCAAGGATATTATATAGCTACACGATGGAAAAATGATAATATTACTACTATTTTTAAATTTTTATCATCTCTATGTAGCGTTTATTTTATTATATTTGTTTGTGCTTTGTCATTTCTATTTTTTAAAAATAAGAATAAATCTTGGTTAATACTATTTAATGTAGCTTTATGCTTATTATTAAATCAATTTTGTAAACATTTATTTTTAAGAAATCGTCCTATTGACATAAATCTTATTGTTGAAAAAGGTTATAGTTTTCCTTCAGGGCATTCAATGGTTAGTTTAGCATTTTATGGTTTATTCATTTACATTGTTTACAAAAGTAATTTAAATAAGTTTGTAAAATTTTTGTTAATAATGTTGTTAAGTACTATTATCTTACTGATTGGGGTAAGTAGGATTTATTTAGGTGTTCATTATACTAGTGATGTCATTGCAGGATTTAGTTTATCTTTAGCTTATTTACTTATGTATATTAATTTGATATATAAAAAGAATGTAATTAAATAAAAAAATTGTATTTTTAAAGATACAATTTTTTTTGACATTAATTGTTTAAGTATTCTTCTAGGTTATTGCGACGATATGTTGGAGATGGCATTTGACTAGTAGGTATAAACCCCGGTTTAGCATTTATAACATCTGGAATTCTGTTTACGACATCTGCACATGTTAATTCAACTGTAGCGGGTTGTTTAACTGTTATAGTTGTTTCTGGTTCTCCTATAATTGTCCACTCATTAGTGTCAACTTCTTCCTTAGAATATACTTTACCTATACATTCAGCTTCTAAGATAATGCCCTCTTCTGTTTCAGCAGTTACAACAGCGCTCATTCCCGTTGCATCACCGGCTTTTATCGTCATATCTAGAGTTGTTGATAATAAATCTTCACTTGATGTTTGAGGAACACATTTCTGACTAGTTCTTTTGATGTGAAGATTTAGTTTATCAGCTAACCATCCAACAGTATTCCACATATATGAAGGTGCATATTCTCCTGATTCAATTATTTTTTGACGTTCTTCGTCTGACATCAAATCGATGGAAGCTATTTCGTGATCAAATTCTTCTAAAGTTAAGCCTGCTCCATGTGCTTTTGCTAAAGCAATTCCATAATCTTCGACATTATAAGATGAAGATCCTTTGATTTTGGCTATTTTATGAGTTGTTCCTGCTATTGTAGAAATAAGATTTCCCCAGAAAACATCTTGGTATCCACAACCAGTTACAGTACATTGATTAGCTTTGGCTAAAACATCAATTTCATGCCATAAAGTTGGGTTAGAATTTTCTGCAAAGAAAGCTTCTTCACATGTGGTAACAACATTTACACCATTTTTAACACACGTTCTGATTTCGTTTCTTAAATCCTTTACTAAACTCATTGTAGTAATTATAGCTATATCAGGTTTAGTCTCTTTAATAACATTATCTAAATCTGCAAGATCTCTTATTATTATATTTTTATTTTCACAACCTATAACTTGTGAAATATCAAGACCAATTATTTTTTTATTTATATCAACTGCTCCGACAACAACTGCACCATGTTCATATACATAGCGCATTGTATACTTACTCATTTTGCCACAACCAACTTGTAATACTTTTATTTTATCCATATTAAAATTCATCTCCTATTCTTATTTTTATTATATCAAATTCTTTACTTCATATTTATACAATTTAGTTATACTTTACAATTAAAAAGACACTAATTAGTGTCTGATAAGTCAACATTTTCTTCTTTAATTAAGTCAGCAAAATCTACTTTAAATTTTTCAATAGATTTTTTCTTGGCATCCTCATAAACATTTCTTGCATTACATACAGCTTTGTAGATGTGCTTAATACGACAAACATTTTCATTGTCAAATAAAGCATATGTAAAGGCATTAGATAAAATAGTTAAGCAGATATCTGGATAACGTGATGATATTTCGTAAACTCTTTTATATTCGTCTGTCATATCAACAATGAAACGCATTATTCTTTCAATAACATAACTAGTATATTCGAAATGAACACCTGTTTTGGCTTCTATTTTAGGATAAGTTCCCATTAGTATTTTTACACAAGTTTCTTGGTCAGCCTCAGCAACATCAATTTTTTGAAAACGTCTTAAAAAAGCACGGTCTTTAAGTATATATGACTCATATTCTTCGTCAGTTGTTGCACCAATCATTTTAATTTCTCCACGGTCTAAACCTGCTTTAAACATATTCGCAAAGTCAATTCCTGATTCTCCACCATTTTTATTTACTAAAACGTGGGTTTCATCTAAGAAAACGATTGTTTTTGGTTTACTAGCTAGCTCTTTTACTAATAAATCTACTCTACTTTCTATTTGACCATTTGACTCAGTTTTTCCCAAAAGTGAAGTGACATTCAACTTATAAATTTTATAGCCTAGTAAAGCATTTGGAACTAAATGATTCTTAATACGATAAGCTACACCTTCAACAATAGATGTTTTACCAACACCAGCTTTACCTACTAATAAAGCACTTTTTTCTGGTGTTAATAAAGTCATTATAACTTGTTTTATTTCTTCATCTCGCCCGATTGATGGATCTGTAATATAATCACGTTCCGTTAATTCTTGACCATATCTTTCTAAAATACTTACAAAGTTTTGGTTTATAGGTTTAGTTTCTTCGTTTTCTTTTGATGAAGAAATTGAAGTTACGGGCGTATCTAAAACCTCTATTTCATTTATTTTATCTTTTTTAGCCGATGCTTCTTCTAAAGGTTGATTAATATTTTCTATTGTATTTAATTCATTTTGGTTTTGATTTACGGGATTAGTTGATTGTATATTTCCTACATTATTATTTACTATATCAGGTATATCTGGAAAATTAGTATTTTTTTTGTGTCCACCAACTTGATAGCTGACACGACGTGGTTCTTTATTGTCAAATACTTCATTCATATGTATCACCTGTTTAATTATATCATGTAATTTCTGATAAATTTGGAAAAATAATATTTTTTTAGAAAAAAAATTAACAAAGTGATACCCCCCCCCGCCGTACTCAAACATTCCTATACTTTCCATAAGCTCGGTGGGGGTCTTGCCGTACCTTGAAATGCAGCCCTCGGTCTCGGACTTTGTTTCGCTGTTGTGGCACCATACGGGAGCGTGATATTTCTGCGCCAGAGCCGCTATCTGCTCCATTATTTCAAGGCTTGTGGTGTATTCGGCGTGAAAGCCCGGTTTGTAGGAAATAAGAGGGGAGATACTGTTGAGCTTAACATAATGCTCCTCCAGCAGCTTTGGTGACCCGCAGAAATTATTCACCGCACCGCAGAACACACCTCTGAACCCCGTGTCGATGAACGCCTTTGCGGTCTGCTCGGGAGCTGAAAAATACATATCAAAGCAGGAGGTCGTGCCTCCCGACAGATATTCGCACACCGCAAGCTTTGTAAGGGTATAGCTATCCTCGGGCAAAAGCTTTGCTTCATTGGGG
>UWSL01000088.1 GCA_900552975.1 uncultured Mycoplasmatota bacterium
TGCATCAATTCTATTATTTAATTTTTTATTATAAGTACTAATAAATATTATTATGATAAGTGTAGCAATTGTGATGAAACCTAAATTCCAATAGATACTAGATGAGCTAGTAGTAGTTGTTTTATTTTCGTCTTTACTAGCTTTCTCCATTTCTTGCATTACATCATACTTTTCATCTTTTTCATATTCTGTTTTAATTGCTTCTTTTATATCGTCGTCCCAATCTGATACATAACCAGGAAATACTTTTTCTCCGATGATTATATATGGAACACCTCCAGCATCTTCGCCAGTAAAATCAGCAACTTGTTCAAGTAATTTTGAATTGTTTTTATCATTCCATACTTCGTAAGAAACTAATTTAAAATACTTTCCATAATCATCAACTATACTATTTAAAAAAGTTAAAAAAGATTGACAATAACCACAACCATGACCTCTAAAAAGGTAAATAGTTACTTGATCATCAGTTTCTTTATATTTACTTAAATCATGCTTTATATCTTCTTGTGTTAATGCTTCTTCTAAGTTAGTTGTCTTGTAACCATTAGCATCAGTAGATTCTGCATTTGCAAATACTGGAAACATCATTGTTAATAGAAAAATAAAAATAACAAATTTCTTTTTCATACCAAACCTCACTTCTAAGTAAGAAACTACTTTCTATACCAAAATAATTATAACATAAAATGATTTTATTTAAATATTTTATTGCATACTTTACTATCTTTTTAAATCAAGAAAAGAATGATATAATCTATATAATAGAAGAGTAGGTGCAATATGAAAAAGTTAGTTAATTTTTTTCTTTTACTTTCTATACCATTGATCACGTCTGCTAAAACTATAACTAATTACAATGTTAAAGCGGATTTTAATGACTATAGCAATGTTAAAATTCAAAAAATAATTGAAAAAAGTGACAATGAAATTCTAGAAGAAGTTTTACAAAACAAAGTTAATAATACCAAGATTATTAACAGTAATATTGTTTCTAATATGAATTATAATCTAGAAGAAAAAGATAGTTACACTAAAATATTATATCGTGAACCAAGTAATAAAATTCTTTTAGACTATGAAATGAATTTAACAACTTCATCAAAAGATAATAGCTATATTTATCCATTGATTAATGAAATAGATGACGACATTAACAATCTTAATATAAGAGTTGCTCTTCCAAAAGAATATGCTGTTATAGAACTTATAATTGATGAAAAGCCAGTATCTAAAAACCAAATTAAAATAGAAAAAAACATTTTAAGTTCTAAGATAACTAACTTAAAATCGTCTTCTTCTGTTAAACTAAAAATAGTCAAGAAAACTAATATAAAAATAAGTTTATTAACAAAATTATCCTTATTTTTTCCAATCGTAGGAACAATAATTAGTTATTTATTATGGTATTTTTTAGGAAAAGATCACCCATATAAAATAAAAAAGACAGCTAATATTCCTAAAAATACAGACTTTATATCATCAGCCATTACTTATAATAATGATTTAAATGCTCAAGATATAAAATTATTATTAGTAGAATTATTAAATAAAGAATACATATATATTAAATCGACGTCTAAAGGATTAAAATTTGTTAAAGGAAATAAGTATGATGGTAAAAAATATATTATTTCTTTATTTCTACGTTGTTTATTTCGTATCAAGGATAACGAAGAAATAAATGGTAAGATAAAATATAAGTATGTTGATGAAATTTTGATATCAGATATTAATTATGATAATTTAGTTTATGAAATTAATAATAGGGTAGAAGAAACGAAAACAAAAGAACAATATTTTGAAGAAACATCTTCTATTAATAAAATATATATTTTATTAATCGTTGTGATGAGCTTATTACTAGTATGCTGTAATCCACTAATTACTTACAATAAAATATTATTTATTCCTTTAGGAACAATATTGGCTTTAATAACTTTTACTATTTTGAATATAATAGTATCTAAGTTTGATTTTGAAAAATTAAAAATAGTAGAATTTGCAGCTGGTTATACAATTATAATTGCTTTAATTTATTTACTAGGTATAAAATTAATTAATATTAATCGTATCTATTTAAATGCATATGTTATCGGTATATTCTGTTCAACTTTAATGCTTGTATTATATAAATATATGCCTAAAAGAACTAAAAAAGGTACTAAGATAATAGCTCAACTAGAAAGCTTAAAATTATTTATTGATACATCAACTAAAGAAGAAATAAACAGTGTTATTGAAGTTAATGAAGAATATATTTACGAAATAATTCCATATACATATTTATTTAATAATGAAAATATCTTAAAAGAAAAAATGACCACTGAAAAAATTACTGGTCCAAAATGGTTAAAGAAAAAAGAAAAATTTACGATAGATGAAATTTATGACTTAATAAATTCTATTTGTAAAATATAAAGTATTTGTAAATATAAAATATAAGTGTTAATATTAAAATAGGAGAGGATTATATGACAAGTATAAATGAAAATAATATTACTTTTAGACAAATAAAAAGTTACTTAGAAGATCAATGCATTGATATTAATAGCATTGAAGCTCAATATTCTAAGTTAACTGCTAAAACCGTAACTAATACAGAAAAAGATAAAATAATGGCATACTTTACAGCTAATAAAAGTAAAGTTGTCGATTTTTGTAATGCTCATAACAGATTAGAAGAACAACAATCGAGTTTAAAAAAAATAGTATAGTGAAAAGCTATATTATTTTTTATGTACAAATTATAAAAAAATAATGTATAATATATAATAGATAATAATAAGATATGGAGGTATAAAAATGAACATTGTTATTCCTAAACCTGTTAATGAAATTTTAAACCTCTTTATTGAATATGATTACCAAGCTTATTTAGTTGATGGAACTGTTAGAGATCTAGTTATGGGGGAAAAAGTAAAAAAATATAATATTGCTACTAATGCTCCTTTAATGGAAGCACAAAAGATTTTAAAAAATTATGATTTATATTTTAATGGTGAGAATAATCAAATATTAGTTGTCAATAATCCAAAATTTCCAATGGAAATTGTTGAATATAATACCAATACTAATGATATTGAAAGTTTCTTAAGTCTGCAAGACTTTACAATGAATGCACTTGCTTATTCTGATGAAGATGGCCTAATTGATTATAGCAGTGGTGTTATTGATATTAGAAATGAAATTATTAAAGTAAATGGCGATGATGAAGAAAATTTAGTTGCAGATCCATTACGTATATTAAGAGCTATTCGTTTATCTGGTGAATATAAAATGCGTATAGATCTTCAAACATCTGAATATATGTTTGAAAATAAAGAATTATTAAAGGAAGTCGCTCCAGAACGACTTCGTGATGAATTATCTAAGATTCTTGAAGTTGATAAGTGTGCTTTTTATTTAAAAAAATATTTTGATATTTTCTTGGTCATAATTCCAGAATTAGCTTTAATGGAAAATTTTGAACAAAATAGTCCATATCATATATATGACGTTTTAGAACATACTTTAGTTGCTTTGAAAAATTCTGAAAATAGTTTGGATTTAAGACTTGCTATTCTTTTCCACGATATTGCTAAACCACTAACTTATGTTCGTGATAAAAATGGTAATGGTCATTTCCCTAATCATTGTAAAAAGGGGGCTGAAATGACTCGTGAAATAATGAATCGCTTAAAATTTAGTAAAAAAAGAATTCAGCTTATTACTAAGCTTGTTGAATATCACGACGTTGAATTCCCTGAAAAAGAAAATTTATTAAAACAATTTTTAGCTAAATTTGATAATGTAGAAATAGAACTACTTTTTAAATTAAAAAAAGCCGACCTTTTAGCTAAAAATCCAAATTATAAAAATGAAATGAATAAAATAGATGATGAATTCAATCGAATTCAAGCTATATTAAAAAGTCGCAGTTTCTTAAAAAAGAACGAATTAAAAATAAATGGTAAAGACTTAATAGGTCTTGGAATTAATCAAGAAAACATAGGTAAAACAATGGATTTCTTATATAAAGAAGTTTTAAATGGTAATATTAAAAATAATAAAGATAAATTAATTTCTTATGTTATAAATAAAATTTTACCTAAAGGCTATGATGAATAAAGAATAATTTGCCCATCCAAATTATTCTTTTTTTAATATTTTTTTTCAATAGTGTTATAATAACGTAAAGGAGGTTAATATGATAAAGAAACTTATTTCAGAGTTTGTTGGAACTATGTTATTAGTATTCTTTGGTTGTGGAACAGCAGTAATTTGTAATACTTATGTTACAAAAGTTTCTAATTATCCACTTGCATTCACTATTTTGCCTATTGCATTAGCATTCGGTTTAGTTCTTATGGCTTTATGTTATACAATTGGTAAAGTATCTGGTAGTCATGTCAATCCAGCCGTTTCTATTGCTATGTTAATTAATGGCAGAATGGATGTAATTGAGTGCATTGAATATATTTTTGTTCAAATATTAGGAGCTTTATGCGGCGCTGGAATTCTTTCCTATATAATGGGAACAACAGCTTCACTTGGTGCTAATGGATATGATATGCAAAGTGCTTTAAGTGGTATTACAACTTTACCAGTAGCATTTATTGTAGAAATTATCTTAACATTTATTTTTGTTATGGTAGTTTTAAGTGCAACAGCTAAAGATGAAAATAATAATGCTGGCCTAGTAATTGGTTTAACATTAACTCTTGTTCATATTTTGGGTATTCCATTTACTGGAACAAGTGTTAATCCAGCTAGAAGTTTAGGACCTGCTATATTAACAGGAGGGACAGCTTTTAACCAAGTTTGGGTATTTGTTTTGGCTCCAATTATCGGTGCTGTTCTAGCAGCATTATTCTATAAATACATAATTAATGAAGAAACAACAAAAACTTCAAAAAAATAAGACACTTTTAAGTGTCCTATTTTTTTAATCAATACTAATAACTTTCTTAGTTTCTATTTTTTCTTTCTTAGGAATAGTTAAAAGTAAAGTACCATTTTTAAATTCTGCTTTAATAGCATCTTCATCTATGTCAGCAAAACTAAAGCTTCTTGAAGTTTTTTTATAAACTCTTTCTTTTCTTATATATTTTTTATTTTCATCATTTTCTTCATCAGCTTTTTCTGCTGTAATAGTTAAAACGCCTTCATTACATTCGATTTTAATGTCTTCTTTATTAAAACCTGGAATATCCATTTCTATATTGTATAAACCATCTTTTTCGTAAATATCACATTTCATTAATTGGGTACCTACATTCTTTCCCATATCATCTAATATATCATCTAAATAAAAACCTCTTGGTATTAAATTAATCATTATTTATTCCTTCTTTCTATAAGCATAATACCACTATAATTAGCACTTGTCAATAAAGAGTGCTAATTATACTAATATTTTATACAATTTTTACAATATTATGCATTTTTGCTATAATAAATTAATTGCAGGTGAGTAATATGTGGAAAATAGGAAACGTAAAAATAAAAAATAGAGTAGTTTTAGCCCCCATGGCTGGTATATCAAATACTTCGTATCGAAAAATAATAAAATCAATGGGAGCTGGTTTAATTTATGCTGAAATGGTCAGCGATAAAGCTTTAGTTTTTGATAATAAAAAAACATTTGATTTATTAAAAATGTCTGAAGAAGAAAGACCAATAGCTCAACAAATATTTGGAAGTGATGTTACGTCATTTGTCGAATCAGCTAAAATTGTTGAACAAACTATGCATCCAGATATTATAGATATTAATATGGGATGTCCTGTTCCCAAAGTAGCTGTTAGGGCTCAAGCTGGAAGTGCTTTATTAAAAAATCCCAAGAAAGTTTATGAAATTGTTTCTGCTGTTGTTAATACTGTTAATGTTCCTGTAACTGTAAAAATTCGTAGTGGTTGGGATGAAAAGAATATTAATGCTATTGAAATAGCTAAAGAAATTGAACGGGCTGGTGCCAGTGCAATAGCTGTTCATGGTCGTACGCGTGCTCAAGGCTACAGTGGTAAAGCTGATTGGAATATTATTAAAAAAGTTAAAGAAGCTGTTTCGATTCCGGTAATTGGTAATGGTGACATAACAAGCTGTT
>UWSL01000089.1 GCA_900552975.1 uncultured Mycoplasmatota bacterium
AAGAATACGTATATGTAAAAAATAAAATATATATTTATAATGAAAAGATGATAAGTATTTATGATTCGGAATTTAATAAAGAAACAGACATAAAATTAAATGAAGATATAAAAGATGTTGTAAGCATGGATAGTGTTTATGATAATATAATAAAAATCAATTATGTAAATAGTCATTCTAAAAATAAAGAAGTTTATTATGATGTTGATGGTAATAAAGTTGATATGAAAAGGCGCAAGTTTATTTTACAAAAAAATGAATATTTGTTATTTTTAACAAAGGAAGATAGTGAAAAGGTTTTAGAGGTTATTTCGAATGAAAAAGAAGTATTGCATACAATAAAAGCCAATAAAATAAAGGTATATGATGAATATGTTATAGCTGATAAAACAATTTATAAGATTACTGTAAATAAGTAATCTTTTTTTTGCCATTAATTGGTTTAATAATCTAAAAATAAATTGTTGATAATAATATTAGGTGATTATATGAAGAAGAAAATGATGATTTTTATATGTTTAATATTTTTTATGCCTCTTATTGTTTTGGCATATAGTAAGGAAGTTATTTTAGGGGGAGAAACTTTAGGTATTGAAATAAAAAATGATGGTGTTTTAATAGTTGGTTTTTATAAGGTCAATGGAAATTATATTAATCAGCAATTAAAAATTGGCGATAAGATAAAAGAAATTGCTGGTAAGAAGGTAAATGATGTAAATCATATGGTAGAGCTTATTGATAAAAATATGAAAGATAGTAAAGTAATTGTTTTAATATCAAGAGATAATAAGGAATTTGAGACGAAGTTAGAACTTAGTAATTTTAATGGGACATATCGAACTGGTTTGTATGTTAAAGGTGATATTACAGGAATTGGAACACTTACATATATTGATCCCCAAACAAACATATATGGAGCCTTGGGTCATGTTATAAATGAAAGTAAAACAAATAGAAAAATTGAAGTAAAAGAAGGATTTACTTATAAGTCAAAAGTAACTAGTTTTATAAGAAGTAGTGATGGTAATCCAGGTAGTAAAAATGCCGATATTAATTATAAAAATTTATTTGGAACTTTGGAAAAAAATACTAATTATGGAATTTTTGGTAAAGTAACTGCTGATTATGAAAAACGTAGTAAAATTGATGTTGGAAGTATAGATGATGTATCTTTAGGAGATGCTTATGTTTATACAACTAATTTAGCTAACGAAGTAGCTAAATATAAAATTAATATTTTAAATATAAATAAAAAGAGTAATGATAAAAATTATTATTTTGAAGTTGTAGATGATGAATTATTAAAAATGAGTGGAGGAATTGTTCAAGGAATGAGTGGATCTCCGATAATACAAAATAATAAAATAATAGGTGCTGTAACAAGAGTATTAATTGATGATGTGAAGAAAGGGTATGGAATTAATATTGTGACAATGCTGGAAGAAGGAGAACGATAATAGTTCTTTTTTCTTTGGTTGAATATTGTCCTTTTTTTTGCTATATTATAATAGGAGTGAAGTAGGATGAAGGGTAGTATATATTTAAGAAAATTTTTAAGAAAAAATAAAATTATGGTAAGTGTTGTATTATTACTTTTAGTTGTAAGTCTTTCATCACTTGCTTATGCTTATTCTCTTAATTTAAATACTTTAGATGGCGTTGAAACTGTTAAATATAGTTCGGCCGCAGAAGTTGATGCAATTAATAATGTTTTAAATGGGGTAGCTTCTGCTTCGATAGAAGAAGAAACAGATATTGTTGCTGTTACGCCACCGCCTATTTTAGTAGCAGATGAAAATGATAGCGAAGATCCCCAAAAAATAGCTACCAAAATTAAAGGTTCTTCAACCAATCAGCAAGATATTAAAAGTGCATTGAAAAAATATGAGACAAATGAAACAAGTTTGGGAATTGATGTTTCTACTTATCAGGGAGATATCGATTGGGCTAAGGTAAAAGCGTCAGGTGTTAAATTTGCGATGATTCGTTGTGGATTTAGACGTTTAGATTCTGGAACAATTGTCATGGATAATAAATTTGAAAGAAATATTAAAGGAGCTATTGCTAATAATATTAATGTTGGAATATATTTTTTCTCAATGGCGCGAACAGAAGCTGAGGCTTATGAAGAGGCGGCGTGGGTTTTGAAAGTAATTAAAAATTATGATATTACTTATCCGATTGCAACAGATGTTGAAATTTTTAATCAATATCGTTTAGCTGGTGTAAGTTATTCTCAAATGACAAGTAATACTTTAGCTTTTTGTGCTTATATAAGAAAGAATGGATACACACCAATGATTTATTCTTATGCGAATGCTTTAACTAGATATTTAGAAACGGGAAGATTTGGTGCGAATAGAGTATGGTTAGCACAATATAATGATGTTGTAACCTATAAAGGTAAATATTATATGTGGCAATATACTAGTAATGGCTATGTACCGGGCATTAATGGACGTGTTGATATGGATGTTGCTTATTTTTCTGTAACTAATGATGTGACAAAAAGTTCGATTGCTACAGGAAATGATGGAGCAACTAATTTAGAAATTGTTAATTTTAAAGATTGTGATTTAGAAGGAGTCCTTAATAAAGATGTAGTATTGCGTGCTTCACCATATGTGAATTTGCCTAATAAAGTTGGGACTTTAAGTGCTGGAACTAATATTAATGTTATTGGTATAGGTAAACAATTTATAAAAATTAAGTATAATGGAAGTATTTTTTATATTGATGATATTAATTCTTATAATTATAATTTAGAAGAGGTTAATTTTACGCCAACTGATTTAGAAGCTAAGTTAAGTAAAAAAGTTACTTTACTTAGTAGTCCATATACTTTTTTAGGTAATGAAGTTAGAAACTTAAATGAAAAAATGAATATTCATATAGTAGGTTTAAATCATAATTTCTTAAAAATAGAATTAGATGGTACAAATTATTATATTGCTGATGTAGATTGTTATACGATAGTAAAAGATAATACGGTAAGTGCAAATGGTAGTTAGATTTGCGATGATGTGGATCTTATGCTAGAATAGTCCCTTGATTAGGGGGCTTTTTTTATGGATGGTTTTGTAGAAAAGAAATTAAAAGTTAGAGAATATTTACAAAGGTTTTCGTTATTTTTATATAAAGTGGAAGAGTTTCATAAACTTAAAAAGTTGAATGATCAAGAATATCACCATTTGTTGAGTTTATCACCATTTGATAGTTGTTCTTTGAATAATGAATATCTTCAATCATATGTTTTGTTGCCTTTTGAGCAAGAATTTTTAAAAGTCAATTGTACAAGAAATGCTAATAACGAAATTATTGATATGCAACCTTGGTATGTTGATTATATAGATAAATTAGTTTTGGCTAAAGAAGATGTTCGTAGAGCAGGTTATTTAGAAATGTTAAATTTAGAAGAAAAAAAAGAATTTCTAGATACTTTGTTAGATCAAGATTTCAATAAGGGGATTATGTCTATTGAAGAATATCAGTATAGAAAAAGAGAAATAGAGCATTTAAATGATACTGATTTATTAAAGAGATTGTTTGCTTTTTATCAGATAGATATGACTAATTATAGGTGGTTTGTTGAATTAGATGCGATGAAAAAAGCTCAAGACAGTCATTTTGTTCAAGAAAATTTGATAAAATATAGTGCTAATATGAAAATAACTATTGATTTAGAAAAAAAGCAAAAGTTATATAAAAAGTTAGTTGAAGAAGCAGATAATTTACAAGAACAAATAACTATTTTATTTGGTTTAGTAAGTAAGGTTGAAACAGTTGAGTTAGAGGCTATTTATAAAAAAGTTCGTGATGATTTGAATAATGAAAAGAGTCTTCTTAAAATTAATTTTTTAGGTAAATATTTAGATGCAACAAGTTTACATAAAGGAAGTATGAATGAATATCAAAAAGAACTTTATAATCTTTTTGTAAATTTAATAAAAAATAGTTCATTATTTGTGAGAGCTTTACGAGAGTATATTGGTCGTGAAGAAAAAGATTTAACTAAATGTTATGAAAATTATTTTGAAAAGACATATGGTGAAAATGTTCATGTTGTAAGACCAGCTGTTTTTGTAAATGATTTATTTTCTTTGGGATTAGATTATTATGGTGATGAATATACAAAAAATCAAGAACAACGACAAATTATTGAAAAACAAATTAAGAGTTTAATTGAGTTTAAAAAAGGTAGTGAACAAGAAGTTGATTATATGCTAAAAATGTGGTCAAGAATTCATGAAGCTAAAACAGATAGTGAACGTACTAAGTTGTATTTTTATCAAAAAAGTGATGAAGAAGCTTTATATAGTGATATAGTTGAATTATTGAACAATGATTTGATAGAAAAGAAAAATACTTTAAAAGAAAGCAAATTGAAACCTTAAAATGATATTTTTAAATATCATTTTTTTCGTGTATGAAAACAAATTTAAATATGTTATAATATTTTATAGTATAAGGTGATACGATATGAGGATAAGAACTACTTTAAAACGTTTTTTTATAGTTTTACTTTTTCTTTTATTAATTGCAGGAATTGGTGTTGGAGTTTATATTTATATTAATAAACCTGAAGCAATTACAGATTTTTTGAAAAGTAATGCTGTCAAAGAAGAAGATTTTAAAAATGGAATTTATAGTTATGAAAGACAGTTAGATAAAAGTTATCGTGTTTTTGATGGTTGTAATGTATATGCAATTTATAATTACTTAGCAGTTATGGGTGATACTTATAAATACTATGAAAGTTCATGCTTAAAAACATCACTTATAAAAAGTGGTAAAGTTGATGAGTTAGAATTTAGTTTAAATAAAGATAATAAATATGAAGTAAAATATGATGATAAAGTATTAGAAAAAGATGGCAAGATAACAAGTATTATTGTTTCGGAAGATATTTCTAGTAAATTTAGAAGTAGTAATTTTGAAGCAATAGAATTTGTAATTAAAGAAGCCGAAAAAGAAGGAAGTTATTTTAATTTTGAAACAGCTATTGCTGGTTCGGGATCAAACTATAAATTTTATTTTTCATACTTAGAAGATGTTAAAAAATTTAAAATAGAATTAACTAGTTCCAGTAATTTAGTTTATACTAAAACGTTAGATAGTTTAGATATATTACCTGAATTTTATGAAACTAACGGAAAAATTGCAATTATAGATCCGATTAAACAAGATAATAAATTTTATTATAAATTGTTAGTTTATAATAATAATGAATTAATATACAATTTAGATAATAAGTTACCTTTAATTGTAAATGGTGTAACTTTAAATAATACTAATTCTATTTATATTAGCCTTGATTCTAAAAAAGATTTTGATTTATTAATTGGATATGATGATAAGTTTTGTGATGATAGCAAAAAAGAGGGAATTTCTTTTTATCATTTTAAAATTGCTTATGATTATAAGAAAAATAATTTTGCAATACCTGAATATGTTAAAACAGGTTATTATAAAGATGGATGTAGTTATGTAAATAAAATTATGAAGGGGTGATTTGAATGTTTTTAGAAATGCTAATTGTTTTGTTTGGAATGTGTTTGGTATTTTTCCCAGCTCTTTGTTATGTTATTTATCTTTTATCATCAGTTACAAAAAAGAAAAAGTTTGATTATCATATTGAAAAAGTAAAAGATAAGCATGGTCAAACAGGAGTTATTATTGCTTATATAGACAAAATTTTATTGGGATTATGGATTATTTGTTTAGGAATATATTTAAGTTCGTATTTTATAAACGATGTGGCTTTTGATATTTTTCTAGTTACTTTTATTGTTTATATTATAGTTAGATTTATAGATAATAAAAATGAAAATTAAGAAAAGAAGATGCATGTTATTAATTGATATGATATAATTTTAGAAGATAGAGTGATGCTTTATTAAGTAGTTATTGAGTGTCAGGTGAAATTATGAGATTTAAGGAAGAATTTTTAAAAGAATTAGTTAAAAGGCTTAAGGAAAATATTGATATTATTGAGTCAAGTTTTAAGTTTATAAATGTGGATTTAGTAAAATCTAAATTATTTAATATAGAGCCTATAGAAACACATATTCCTATTATAGTAGAAG
>UWSL01000090.1 GCA_900552975.1 uncultured Mycoplasmatota bacterium
AATTCTTATTAAAAAAACTCATACTTATACCTCATTAATTAGTTTATTTTCTATTATTATATTATCTATTATTAAGTACTGAAAAAGCAGCTAGTGGTGTTAATTTAACTCCTTTCAAAGAAATGACTAGATATCGTGTCGGATCTACTTTATTTGTTTATAATGTTATTGGTAACATTGCCTTATTTATTCCTTATGGTTATTTCATTTCTGATACTTTAAAAGCTAAAAAAGTTCATCATATTCTAATTCCTGCTTTAATAACCAGTTTGACAGCTGAGATAATTCAGTATAAAATAGGACGTGCATTTGATGTTGATGATGTCATATTAAATGTTGCTGGTGCAATAATTGGTCTTTTAATTTATATAAGTATCCAAAAAATTAAAGATAAATTACCACCATTTCTTAAAAATAATATTTTTTATAACATACTAGCAATAATTGTTCTTATAATAATTGTATGCTGTATTGGAAAATCTTTTGCAATAGGATGGATGTAATATGAATAATGAATTTACAATAGAAGATAATAATTTATATGATGATTATGATTACTTATATAATGTATTAAATGCTACTTTAAAACATGAAAAAGTTAAAAATGCTATTTTTTCCATAATTTTTGTCGAGGATGATGAAATACATCGTATCAATAGAGAATATCGTAAAGTAGACCGTGTTACTGATGTTATTTCTTTTGCATTTGAAGATAATGAAGAAATGATGTATAATGACATAAGAGTTCTCGGAGACATTTACATTTGTATTCCTCAAATGAAAAGACAGGCTATTAATTATGGACATAGTGAAAAAAGAGAACTATCATTTTTAGCAGTTCATGGATTATTGCACCTTTTAGGCTATGATCATATGACTAAAGAAGAAGAAAAAGAGATGTTTGGATTACAGGAGTTGATTTTAGATGGCGAAAATATCAAGAGATGATATTAAAAAACATGGTGTTAAAAGGTTTGTTAAAAGCTTTGGATATTCAATAGATGGTTTAAAATATGCATACCGATATGAACAAAGTATGATGATTCATGTCATGGTAACAATTTGCGTAATAGCAGTTAATATTTTTTTTCAAGTAAAAGGAATAGAATGGTTAATTAGTCTAATGGCAATTGGTATGGTTTTATCAGCCGAATTAATAAATACAGCTATTGAAGCTGTTGTCGATTTAGTAACATTAGAAATTCATCCTCTAGCTAAAATAGCTAAGGATTGCGGAAGCGCAGCTACTTTTGTTTTAGCTATGATGGCTGCTGCCATTGGTATCGTTATTTACGGACCTTATCTTATATCATTTCTAGGATTGTAAAATGAAGAGTGGATTCGTAAGTTTAATAGGTCGACCTAATGTTGGCAAAAGTACCTTACTAAATACTTTAATTAACCAAAAAATTGCTATTACATCCAATAAACCACAAACAACTCGTAATATTATTCAAGGAATATATAACGAAGAAGGCTATCAGATTGTTTTTATTGATACCCCTGGTATTCATAAACCAATCAACAAACTAGGTAAAGTTCTAAATAAAGAGGCCCAAAGCTTAACTAAAGATGTTGACGCTATCTTATTTTTAGTTGATGCCTCAGATGGCCTTGGAACAGGTGATAAAAAAATCATCGATCAATTAAAAGAAAGCAATGCTCCTGTTATCTTGGTTTTAAATAAAATTGATCGCATGACGAATGAAGAAATTATCAAAGCAATAAATAGTTACAAAGAATTATTTAACTTTGCTGAAATAGTTCCTATATCTGCTCTCCAAAAGAATAATATTGACGAACTAATTAAATGTATAAAAAAATATTTAACCGATAATATGCGTTATTTTGATGATGACATGATAACTAGTAGCAGTCTACGTTTCTTAGTTAGTGAGTTTGTTCGTGAAAAACTTCTTCGTATGACTGAACAAGAAATTCCACATACGATAACTTGCGTAACTTCTAAATATGAAGAAAAGAAAAATATCATCAACATCACCGTTGACGTTATCGTTGACCGCGATTCTGTTAAAAAGATTGTCATTGGTCGCCAAGGTGCTCTTTTAAAATCAGTTGGCATCGAAGCGCGCAAAGATATTGAGTCGTTAGTAGGCAAACAAGTCTATCTTGAATTATATGTTAAAACCATCAAAAACTGGCGTGATAAAGAACGTTATTTCAAAGAATTAGGTTTTGATGAATTAAATATCAAATAAGTGAATATTTATTTTAAAAATGACCCATTATATAATTAGAAAGGATGGGTTGTTTTTATGAAAAAACAAGAAGCCTGGGAAAAATTTAAAAAAACTGGTAAAATAGAATATTATTTAGAATATAAAAAACAAAAATAATGAAGTGATATTATGATAAGTAAATTTGAAGGAATAGTTATTTCTACCACTACTTATGGAGAAAATTCCAGCATTATTAATATTTTAACTAAAAATCATGGTTTAGTAGGGGTAATGTGTAAAGAATCAAAATCTCTTAAAAATCCCTTACGCATCAAAACTCAAAAATTTACTTATGGCTATTTTTATTTAACTTATAACGAAAATAAATTATCTAAATTAAATGATGTTGATATTATAGATAATTTTAATACTATTAAAACAGATTTAACTTTAATTAGTTATTTATCATATTTAACAGAGCTTACATATCAGGTTGTTAAACAAAATGATGCTCCAGAAATATTTGATTTATTTATCGAAACTATCAAAAAGATAAATGATAAACAAGTTCCTCTTATAATGACTAATATTTTAGAAATAAAATATCTTGATTACTTAGGTGTCAGTTTAAACTTAGATAGTTGCATCAAATGTGGAAGTAGAAAGGGAATTATAACTATTAGCCCAACTGAAGGTGGTTATATATGTCAAAATTGCTATCGAAATGAGAAAATTCTTCCACCAAAAGCTATCAAACTTATTCGTATGTATCTTTTAGTTGATATTAAAAGTATTACTAAAATAAGTATCAGTAATGATATTGCTTTCGAAATAAATAACTTTATTGAAAATTATTATGAAAAATATACTGGCTTATATTTAAAAAGCAAAGAATTTTTAAGACGAATTAATAACTTATAATTATCTAAAAATATATTTTTATAATCACAATATTTTTAAATATTCTATTGACTAAAAAGAAAAATTTGATATAATCAATTCATACAAGTGATGACTGGCTTGGCAACCACGAGCTATATATAATAAAGTTGATTTCTTCTAGAAATAAGTAGGATGGAACCGCGGATTATTATTCGTTCCTACATATTCTAGAAGTTTTTTTATTATCATCACTTATTAAGGAGGATATTTATGGAAAAAATAAAAATGGAAGACATTGTTAACTATTGCAAACAATATGGTTTTATTTTTCAAGGTAGTGAAATATATGGAGGACTTTCGAATACATGGGATTACGGACCTTTAGGAAGAGATTTAAAAGAAAATGTTCGCCGTGCTTGGTGGAAAAAATTCATTCAAGAAAATCCTTACAACTATGGCTTAGATGCTGCTATTTTAATGAATCCTGAAACATGGGTTGCTAGTGGTCACGTAACAAATTTTAATGATCCATTAATTGATTGCAAAAAATGTAAGAGTCGCCATCGTGCAGATAAACTTATTGAAGCATTTACAAATGGTGAAGAAACTGGTGATGGTTGGAGCAACGAAAAAATTGAAAATTTCATCAAAGAGAACAAAATATGTTGTCCAAAATGTGGCTCAGAAGAATTTACACCTATCAGAAAATTTAATTTATTATTTGAAACACATTTAGGCGTAACCGAAGACACCAAGTCAAAAGTTTACCTTCGTGGCGAAACTGCTCAAGGTATCTTTGTTAACTTTTTAAATGTTCAAAGATCAATGCGTGCCAAAGTCCCTTTTGGAATCGGTCAAACTGGTAAATCATTCCGTAATGAAATAACTCCAGGTAATTTTACTTTCCGTACTCGTGAATTCGAACAAATGGAACTAGAATTTTTCTGCAAACCAAATACTGATTTAGAGTGGTTTGGTTATTGGAAAAATTATTGCATTGACTGGTTAAAATCTCTTGGTATTAAAAATGAAAACTTACGTTATCGTGACCATGCTAAAGAAGAATTATCATTCTATAGTAAAGCCACTACAGACATCGAATTCTTATATCCAATGGGATGGGGTGAATTATGGGGAATAGCCGATCGTACAGACTATGACTTAGGTGTTCATATGGAACACTCTAAACAAGATTTGCGTTATTTAGATCCTGAAACAAATGAAAAATATTTACCATTTGTTATCGAACCATCTTTAGGATTAGATCGTGCTATTTTAGCTTTCTTATGTAACGCTTATACCAAAGAAATATTAGCTAATGGAGAAGAAAGAGAAGTTTTAAAAATTCATCCAGCATTAGCCCCTGTAAAGGCAACAATCTTACCTTTAATAAAGAAAAATCATAAAGACAAAGCTATGGAAATATATAGTTTAGTTTGCTCTCACTTCCAAGCTTCTTATGATGAATCAGGATCAATTGGTAAAAGATATCGTCGTAGTGACGCTATTGGTACACCTTTTGCTATCACTGTTGATGATGAAACATTAACTGATAATATCGTTACAATAAGAGATCGTGATACTATGGAACAAATAAAACTTCCTATAGATGAATTAGTAAACTATATTGAAGAAAAAATTTCATTTTAACTAATGAAATTTTTAATTTGCTAAAAATAAATAATTGCGATACAATAATGGAGCTAAAAGGGGGAAATAAAATGAATAATAACGAAACTTTCAGAAAAATAAAAACATCTTTAGATGCCAAAATAGCTGAAGTTCAAAATCAAATAAAAAGCATTGAATTAGAATTAGAAATAGTTACAAGTGAACCAAAATTTGTCTTAATAAAAGATGATGGAACCAAATATGATGTTGATATAAATCAAAAACCAACTAGTAAAAATCCTATAACTAGATTTAAAGAACATCGCAATTTAAAAAAAGTAAAAAAAATTCATAATTACGTAATAAAAGAAAACACTGAAATATTAAATAACGCTAAAGAATGTTTAGCAATTCTAATCAAAATTAATCGTCATTTATCACAATATGGAGTAGTAACACCAGTTGAAAATATTGCCGATTATATCATGCACATCGATTTGTTAAGAACTATCATAGATGTCAATTTAGAAGATTTAAGAGCAGTCTTGATTGAGTGCGTTCGTAAAAATTATGAAAAGTATGCTAATAATCAAAGCCAAGTAAAACAAACTATTGCTAGTCAAAACCAAGTTCAAATTAATGAAATGGAAAGTTGTTTAATTTTAGGTAAATATTTCAACAAAAAAGGTGCTATGTTACCAGGTGATACCAAAACATTCCAAGATGCTTTTAATAAACTTTTTGCACATGGTCAATTACTTGATGAAGAAATTCAAAAAATGTTCAAAAATTATAATATGCTTGCTTTTAACGATGTCATAGATTTATTAACATCTGAATTAGAGGAAGTAAATCAAGCAGCCCTTGCTGAAAAAACTAAAAAAGATGAATATTTAAAACGCCGTCAGGCTGAAGCTGAAGCCCAACGTATCGAACATAAATTACAAAAGAAAGCCTTAAAAAGACAAAAAGATGCTTTATCAATCGTTAATCAATATTATCAAAATGGCACTTTTATTAAAATTCCTACTAATCCAACTGAATTTATCAATATATTAAAAGAAGCTCATTTACCAGCCGAACAAGAAGCAAAAATACTTCGCTTATTGGGTGTTGGTTTAAATAATAATAATAATAATAATCAACTTTTGTTTCAAAAATATCTTTCTTCAACTGATATAGAATTACTAAATTCAGTTATGCAAAGTAAGCAAGAATCTTTAATTTATTTTGTTTCATCAATTGAAGAAATAATTCTTCTCTTAGAAGAAACAAAAAATGACGAAGATTATACAATTTTAATGCAATACTTAAATGAAAATATCAATAATATAAAATATTCTTTAATTCAATCTAATCAAAAAGCA
>UWSL01000091.1 GCA_900552975.1 uncultured Mycoplasmatota bacterium
TAGGGAAAGATGCTATTCACATAAAAGAACATAATGATGTTGTGAATTACTTAAAAAATAATGTAAAAAATAATGATTTAATTTTAACTTTAGGGGCAGGTAATGTTACTAAAATAGCTACGTTATTAGTGAAATAAAAAAAGCAACAATTTGTTGCTTTTTTTATAAGTTTCAATTACGTATTAATTTTTATTTAACATATGGAATTAAAGCCATATATCTTGCCCATTTAATTTGTTTAGCAATGTGTCTTTGATGTTTTGCGCAAGCACCTGTCATACGACGAGGCATTATTTTTCCTTTTTCGTTTATGTATTTAGAAACGATCATAACATCTTTATAATCTACACTTTTGCCTGCACACATTTGGCATATTTTTTTCTTTTTACGATAAAAGCCTTCTGCCATTACAATTCCTCCTTTTTAGAATGGTAAATCATCATCACTTAGAGCTACTTCATCACCAAAATCTTTAAAAGGATCTTCTGTGATATCTGTAGTTGCGATATTTGAATTATTGTTTGTAAAATCAGTATCAGTTGATGAAATGTTTCCTCCTCTTGTTCCAAGGAAAGTTACATTATCAGCAATTATTTCTGTTACATATCTCTTAGTTCCATCTTGTGCATCATAACTTCTAGTTTGAATTCTTCCTTCTACAGCTACTTGTGAACCTTTATTGCAATATTTAGCAATATTTTCAGCTTGTTTACGCCAAGCTACGCAGTTAAGAAAATCTGTATCTCTTTCACCGTTTGGATTTGTATAATTTCTTGATACAGCAACTGTAAATGTTGTTGAATTTATACCACTAGATGTAGTACGCATTTCTGGATCTCTAACTAATCTTCCGATTATTATTGCTTTGTTCATTTATATTACTCCTCATCTGATTTGATAATTAAATGTCTTAAAACATTTTCGTCAATGCTAGCCTTACGATTAAATTCAGTTTCAACATCTTTATTCGCTTCAACTTGCATTACAAAATAATAACCGTTAATTTCTTTTTTAATTGGATAAGCTAACTTCTTTTCACCAAGTTCTTTAAAATCAATAACACGTCCGCCTTCACTAGTGATAATATTCTTCATTGCTTCAGCAGTTGCTTTAACTTGATCACTTTCCATAGTTGCTTTTACGATAAACATTATTTCGTATTTAGTCATTGTTACACCTCCTTATGGTCTTTTCGGCTTTATAACATTAAAGCAAGGAGTAAATTTCTTACTCGTTTCATATTATAGCATTCATTATTCTTAATGTAAATATTATTTTATATTTAGAGTATTTAATAATTATCATATAAAAAAAGAATCTTTTAGTTCGTTGAATTAAAACTATTAGATTCTTTTAATTCGTTGTTCCTGTTAATAACTATAAACTTATAAACAAGGCCAGCTATTAGCAATCCGGTTATCTCTAATGTTAACATTGGTGGGAAATATTTTAACCACGGATAAATTTTCATAACATTATTTGGAATTTGCGTAGAAAATATGTAATTCATATCAAATAGTTTATTAAAAGGATACATAGAAAACATTAGAACATTGGTTAAAATAAAAGTTTTAATATAATCTATTTTTTTCACATGATATCCTAATGCATAGTAAGAAAATAAACTTATACAAATGAAAAAATGATGTGAAATTACATATTGCCAAAAATTATAATTATCAATTGTTGATATTAGATCAGGCCATAAAATTGCAGGAATTGGCCCAATAAAACTTAAAAAGATTGTTAAGCGTAAAATTGATTCATTTTCAAAAAGAATGCCACAAATAAACATATAATTAGCAATAAAACACAAATGAAATGGTAAATCTTTTTTATAGTCAAAACTACCAAAGTATAAATTACCAAATGTATAAATAAACATATTTAATAACATAATTATTGCACTTATTTTAAGGATTTTCTTTGATTTGGCTTTAGATATTTTTGAAATTTTATTTCTATTTATATAAATAAGAATAAGACAAATTATTGCAGAAAAGATAAAAATATTATGAATCAGACCAAATTGAACAAATAAGAATTTGGGATGCTCATTTACAAAAAACTCTCTTAGCATTTTATTTTGTTACATTAAATCTAAAGTAACATATATCTCCATCTTGCATTACATATTCTTTTCCTTCAAGTCTTAATTTCCCAGCTTCTTGGACAGCTTTTTCACTACCAAGTTTGTGCAAATCTTCATACGACATTATTTCGGCTTTGATAAACCCTTTTTGAAAATCTGTATGAATAATTCCTGCACATTCTGGAGCTTTCATTCCTGTCTTAAAAGTCCATGCACGGCATTCATCGACCCCTGAAGTAAAAAATGTTTTTAAGCCTAAAAGAGTATATGTGGCTTTAATTAACATGTCCAAGCCTGAACTATTAAGACCTAAATCACTCATAAAAGATATTCTTTCTTCATTATTTAAGCCCGATAATTCACTTTCTAACTTAGCACACATAACGACGGTTGAAGCTCCTTCTTCTTTGGCATATTGATCAACCATTTTGGTATATTCATTTTCACCAACAATGGCATCTTCTTCATTCACATTTGCAATGTAAATAATCTTTTTTTGGGTTATAAAGTTAAAGTTACTAATGATATTAAATTCATCTTCGTTTAAAGAAATATTTCTGATAGAAGTTCCTTTTTCTAAATTTTCTTTAATTTTGCGTAAAGTAGAAAGTTCTAAAACTGCTTCTTTATCTTTCGTTGTTTGAGCTTTCTTTTCTATTTTATTAATTCTATTATCGACAATTTCTAAGTCTGCTAAAATCAACTCTGTGTTGATTATTTCAATATCACGAATTGGATTTATTTTTCCTTCAACATGAGTTATTTCTGGATCTTCAAAACATCTTACCACTTCAACTATTGCATCAACTTCTCGTATATGAGAAAGAAATTTATTTCCTAAACCTTCACCTGTTGATGCTCCTTTTACTAAACCTGCAATATCAGTAAATTCAAATGTTGTAGGAACTAAATTTTTGGGATGATATAATTCATTTAAAAAATCTAATCTTTCGTCTGGAACCGTAACTATTCCAACGTTTGGTTCAATAGTTGCAAATGGATAATTTGCAGCTAATATATTTTTCTTTGTTATGGCATTAAATAAAGTTGATTTACCTACATTTGGCAAGCCAACTATTCCGGCTTTTAATGACATTACCGCACCTCATTTCCTTTCATATTATATAAAAAAACAATTGAATATTCAATTGTTTTATATCGTTACAGCTCCACCAATACCAATTGGAATACCAATCAAGTACCAACCGATTGCTATTGCTAATAAAATTAAGCCAATGCAAACTCCATATATTAATTGATGACGTAATGTTCTAAACAAGCATATTGGTCGATCATCTTGGTTATATTTTTCTAAGTAAGCAAGATATATAGTAAAATAAGCAAGTAATGGAGTTAAACCTATTGTCATACATTCTGCAAAACGTGCTATTACTTGAGCAAATTCTGGAGTTAAACCATTATTCATAAAAGCAGGTATTGCTGTTGATGATAAGATGGCCCATCTATTTGAAGGCCCAGTTAGGAAGAATGTAGAAATTGCAGTTATTATAAATAGTACAATTATTAACAATAAGCCACTTATTTTACCAGTTCCAATTATATTAGCTAAACTAGCTGTTAAAACTACACCTATATTTGTTTTTTTGAAAACATTTACTAATATTGAACCTAAAAAGATTAAAATTAAAATTCTTCCAATTCCATCTAATGAATGATTTAAGTCTTCACAAAAATCATTATTATTTTTTATTGTTTTAGCTCCTATTCCGTAGAATAAACCTAATACAATAAAGAAAATAGTAACTATAAAGACAAAGCCATTACTAAAGAAGGAATCATAACTGAATAATTTATCTATATAAAATTTTTGACTATAGTCTAATAAATTCCCTGAAAAAGGTAATCCTGGAATAATATTATATATAAATATTAGTAAATATAAGGTACCAGCACTTAGAGAAAATATCAATCCACGATATTCTCTTTTGCCTAATCTTAATTCTTTTTTTTCATCTTTAAATTCATATTTTTCAATTTTTTGACTAGTTATTTTCTCACTTATAAAAGTTATTACAAAACTACAAATCAGAACAGAAATAAGCATTATAAAGATAAAAGCAAATGTTCCTAAAGCATAGCCCGAATCAATAGAATGGGCATTTGCTAAAGTATAACGCATCATTTCACTATCCATAGCTGTTAAAAATACACTTAAGCCAGATCCACAGGTTAATGCAGCATAAACTGTAACTATTCCAAGTAATGGATTTCTTCTTCCATATATATAAAGCAATGCTGTAAGTGGTATCATAATTACATAACCAAGGTCACCTGCTAAGCTAAGAAAAATACTTATCAAGACCAACCCAAAGGTTATTGTATTTTTTTTGCAAAATTTAGTTAAGATAGTAAATGTAGTTTTTAAAAAACCACTTTTTTCCATTATTCCAATACCAATTAAGATAACAAGTAACATACTTAACGGAGTAAATGAGGTAAAGTTTGATACTGTCGATGTATAGATATATTTTATACCACTAAGATTCATCAAAGATTCAACACTCTCAGATGTGACCGTGTATTCTTCAGTAGTTAAATTAATTTTATTATATGTAGCCTCAAAGCCTATTAAGTTTAAAAAACCACTAAGTAAAATCGTTGCTAATATTAAAATTAAAAATGTCATTACTGGGTTTAAGGTCATTTTTTCTTTCAATTTATTCATTTTGATCACCTATGACCTTTTTTAATTTTTTCTCAAATTCTAATCGATCCATCATGATTTCTCGATTACATTTTATACATTTAATTTTTATATCAACGCCAACTCTAGTAATTTTCCATTTATTTGTTTGACAGGCATGAGGTTTCTTCATGACAACAATGTCATTTAATTTATAATTATTCGCCATTATGTACCTCCAATTGTTGATATGGTATTTTAATATTATGTTTATCACATTCGTTTTTTATAACCCTTAAAGCATCTCTTTTAGTTTGCCATTGTGTTTCTCTTCCACATTTAAATTGAATTAAGTATTTAACATCAGAAGAGTCAAGAGCAGATATTCCTAAATATGTTGCACTTTTAGGTGTTACATTATTAATTTTTTCAATTTTAGGTAGTATATAATTATTTATTACTTTTTCAACATTCTCAACAGTTTCCTCGTAAGCTGCTGATAAATTAAGTTGGACTAATTGAGAACTTTGAGATAAATTTATTATTTCATAGATATTACGATTTGCTAGCATTAAAATTTCGCCATTAACATTTTTTATTTTAGTACTTTTGAAGCCAAATTCAATTACTTCTCCAGTAAAAGTTCCATATTTTACAATATCGCCAACTATAAAATAATTTTCTAAAATTATACTTATCCCACCAATAAAATCTTTAAAAGTATCTTGCAATGCTAAACCTATTATAGTACCAGCGATTCCAACTCCGGCTAGCATACCTTTTATATTTATACCATATAAATTTAGTAATGCTAACCCAGCCGTTACTACTATAATATATTTACTAATATTTTTAAATAATTTTGTGATTGTTAAACGCTTTTTTTGCTCATATTTGCTTTTGCCTTTGTTAATTACATCCTCTAAAATTATAACTATTGTTTGATAAATAAAATAGGATATTGCAAGAATAAGAACCACACCATATACTTCTTTTTTGGTTATAACATTAAGAATAATTTTTATAACATCTTTCATTATTCACCTTCTATATTTATACCAAGTATTTCAACAATTCGATCTAGATCAGAGTCTGAGTCAAAAGGAATTTCAATTTTGCGATTTTTAATTTTTA
>UWSL01000092.1 GCA_900552975.1 uncultured Mycoplasmatota bacterium
AATTATTAATAATTCATTCTAAAAGATATTATTGAAAATATAAATTATTCATTTTTTTAACATTGTTTTTTTTTATATAAGTAAGTTTAAGGGGTACTGCTATTTTATTACTCGTTTTTATCTTCTTCTAGACCTTCATGATATTTAATACAATAATTAATTGCTACTAGTCTTAGAGCAATCCAAACTAAAGAATCATATAATTGATTATCACTAATATTGGAAGATAAACAATAATTTTTTATATAAGAAATATTTATAGGAAATTCTAATTTCCTTCCATTTTTTCCTAGTGCTTTAAATAATAAATCATTTGCAATATCATCAGATTCATTAATAATATCGGAATCATCATATACTTTAATAAAGTAATCTGTTATTTCATCAACTTGTTTAAAAATATTTCTAACTTTTTTCTCTGTTTTTTCTTTTAATTCTATTAGTTGATTATTTATTATTTCCTCGATTATTTTTTCTTTTTCTGTTTCTTTTAAATCTCTAATTAATATAGTTAAATCATCTAAATTATATTCTTGTATTTCCACAATTTGACTTAAACTAGATACCATTTTTCTTGTAATTTTATTTACGTAATCATTGTTTTCGTTTTTCATATACTATAGCTCCTTTTCTATAAAACCTAAACTTACCATAATTAATTATACCACAAATTATTCATAGCGTCGTACTTTTGTGAATAATCATCTATTCAATGGGAAAATTATTATAGGTGATGAGTATGATAGATAATAATTTAAAATGGTGTCGTGAGGAATTAGAAATGACACAAGAAGAATTAGGTATAATATTAGGTGCTAGTAAACAAACTATTTCAAATTGGGAAACAGGTTATACACCAATTCCATTAAATAAGTTAGTGAGATTTGCTAATTTATATGACTACTCATTAGATTTTCTAGTTGGTTTTACTAGAAAGAATATTAAATATAATAAATCGATTAAATTAGATAAAAAGTTAATAGGCAAAAATTTAAAGTTATTAAGAGAAAAATTAAATCTAACTCAACAAGAATTATCAGACAAATGTGATTTATACCAATCAACATATAATCATTATGAAACTGGTTATAGTTTAATAAAAATAATTCCAGCTTATTCAATTTGCAAAACTTATAATATTTCATTTGATTGGTTAGTAGGTAGAACTAACAATATAAAAATAAACAAATAAAAAAAGCGAGAGTATGCTAATTAAACATATTCTCGCTTTTATAATACATTTAATGAATAACAATAATCATATACATTTAATTGTTCATTGATTTTAGTATTTATTTCTTCATTTTTAAAATCATATTGAAAAATATTAAATAACATTTCTACTGAAAACTTTTTCTTTTCTTCAAGTGATAATTCCATATACTTTGCTGAAATAAATAATAAGTTTTTATATTTGGCAAAGTTAGTTATTACATTTTTAGATTCAGGATCTAGTATTAATAATACATTTTTTAAAAGTTTAATAAAGTTATTAATATCATAAGTAGGTGTAAATCCTAAATCTTCAAGTAGATGTATTGATAATCTAACTTTATCAACATCATTTAAATCATCATAAATATTAAGTAAATCAATAACTTTCTCGGTATTATTATCTAATAACATAAACATTCTCCTTTCAAATTTGCCATTTTAGGCACTTTATTTAAAGAACAGATAAGAGATTAAACCTTAACTTAAAGCTTAACTATAAGCATTTAAATGGGGTATAATCTCAAATTTCTGTTTTACTATTTATCACTCTAACAATTAAAAAAATCAAGAGTATTTTTTTATTTTATCTACTTAAATCAAAATCGTCTTTATCGTAATCATATTCATCATAATCTCTAACTCGTTCTTTATAATAATCAGGTGCTTCAACATATTCAAATAATTCATCTTGTTTAGTTGTTCCTTTAGATATTTTAATAACATCTCCCATATCAAATTCACTATTATCATAGCAATCTTTAACAACTTCAGCAGTTTCATCTTTTGTATAATCATTACCTCGTTGTAATAGTTTCCTTAAAAATTTCTTTAATAATTGAAATAGTTCATTTAATCTATAAATTAAACTTCTATTTTCATCTTTTAGTTCTTTATTTTCAGTTTCAAGTTTACTAACTTCTTTCTTATATTTTTGATTTTCTTTTTCTAATGATTTATAACTATTAGCATAGCTATCAACTTCATTAAATATTGTTTGTAGTTTAGGTTGTAATTCCATTACTTTTTTAGATTCACTAATAACATTATTCATACTTTCAAAAGTATCTTTTCTAACTTTAACAAAATCTTTATCTACAATAAATGTTTGTTTAGTTGTTTTCATTTTTTCTTCAAAATCATTCATTGCTTTATCAAATCTATCATTTTTAACATTTAATTCATGATTTAGTTTTTTAGTAAGTTGTTTATATTCTTTTATTTTAATGTGTTTATTATCACTTCCTTTAATACCTCGCTCTAAATCATAGCCTTTTTCAGTTAGTCTTTTATGATATAAGTCTTGTAAATGTGATAACTGGATTTTATCTTTAATATATTGTTTTTTAGAAATAGTGTATCGTTCTGTATTTGTTCTTTTATCTAATTTTTTAACTAGTGGAACAACAACACAATGAATATGTGGTGTTTCTTCATCTAAATGGACAGTCGCATGAAGTATTTGTTCTTTCTTATAACCTAAATCATTATAAACAAATTCCATACAAGTATCAGCCCAATCTTTTATTTGTTCTCTAGACATATCTTTAAAGAAATTATGTGAAGCAGTCATTACTAATTCATCAGCAACAACATTTTTAGAACTATTTAACATTTCATGGTATCTTTTTTTTCTATCAGCTCGTTCAGTTTTCATTCTTTCATCATGTTCCTTTTTATATTCTTTAGTTAATTCATCAAAACCCTTAACATATTTAACATTTAAAGGAACAAGTTCTATATTGTTTTTAGTTAATTCTAATTTAATATTAGGGTTTGATTGATATGCTTTCTTTTCTCGTTTATTATGTGATCCTATTTGTGCTAAATCGGGTATAGTCATAATAGGTTCACTTCTAAATATTGCATAATTTAATTCCATAAATCATTCTCCTTTCTTTTTAAACAACAAAAAAGATATGTCGTTAAACATACCTTTAATTACATTTTTTATTATAATTACAATAATCTCTTATTTTACATTTCTCACAATTAGGGTGTTCTCCACATATATTAGCAGACCTTAATAAACAAAATTGTTGGATTATTGATTCAACGATTATCTCATCACAGTTATTTAATATTGCTATCTTTTTAATTATATTTAATACTTGTTGTTCTGTTGCATTAGCATTTTCTACAATTCCTAGTCTATGACTACCAAATAATCTTTCTAATTGAGAACTCTTTTTACAAGTATTAACACCAACTCGTTTTAAATAATCATAAGCAAAAGCTCGTCCAACTTGTATCAGTTTATATTTACCACTATTAAACATATTAGCAATATCATTAGGAGTTTCTTTTTTAACAAACTTATCTAAACTTCCATAATCTTTTTCAATTCTTTCTAATACCATTATATTTTTAGATAATGCTTTCATTTGATTATTTATCATTGGATTAGTGCAATGAATCTTTCTTAACTTATTAACTAAAATACTTGGTTCAACTACCTTTAAATAATTCTTATCATAGTTATGAAAAATCTTATCAATAGTTTCCATATTTTCTCTTATATTGTTATCTCCCCATCTATGATTTGAGAGTAGAGCAATAATTAATGCTTTTAAATGTTCTTCAAAAGAATACTTTTTACCTTTTTTTCTAGATTTAACATTATTAACTAAATCTTTAATATCTCTCATATAATCATAATTAATATAATCCATACTTTCTTTAATAAGAGGGTATATTTCTTTTAAATCTTTATCTTCTAATAGAGTAATATTTTTTACCATTTCATAATTAGGATTATATATTACTTGATTATCTATACAATCTTTTAATATTTCTATAACTTCTTCATTAGATAAATACTTAACTCTCTCAATAGGGAATATAACTTTATTTACTTTAACATATTTTATCAGCAAAGGTATTAATTCATCTTTTTCTAAAATTTGCTCATTTTTCATAAAAAAATATCTCACTTTCTATAAATTAGTCTTTAACTAATAAAGTGAAATATTGTCTTTAGCCCTTATTTTATCGGCATTTATTTATTTTTATATTTGGGTATCACTTATTCAACCTCACCCAAGGTGTTTTAACCATACGTGGATTACCATTTTCATCTTCATATCCTTTAGAACCTGGTATAATATAGCCGACACAGTCAATTAATTTTATGTTAGTTGTTAATTCATCTACTTTAATCATCGCTCCGTTACTTGGAACAAACTTTGGTTCAGTCGTCATAATCGTTTTACCTTGAGCACTTTGTGGAATTTCATCTAAGCAGTGTTTTTTTTCATATTCATCTTCAATATGTGGCACAATTAAGTTTTCTATAAATCTTTTAATAAAAGTACTTTTACCTGTTCTAACAGCTCCTACTACCCCTAAATAAATTTCTCCATTACCTCTTTTGGATATTGATTCAATTATCTTTTTATTGTTATCTTTCATAATATAACACCCCTATCACCTAATTAAATCTATGTTTTGCGGTAGTATTTAGAACAAAAAATATTATAGATTAAAATAATTTTGTTAAAATCTGAACATTATTAAAATAAATTATCTAAAAATAAAAATGAGTTTTTGTAGTTATTTTTAAGAGATATGATATAATATTAAAAGATGATAGAGAGGTGTTTGTCATGAATAATAAGAAAAACAATGATATAGAAACAGTAGATGATATTTGTGTCAAACAACTAAATCCTAAAAAAGAATTAAGTGATTTGGAAAAAACAGCTATTTTGCAATTTGAAATTGATAAAGAAGAAGAACTTAGTAAGACAATGGAATTTAAATTGTTAAATTCTGCTAAACATAAGCCAAGTAAAATGGGAGTTTTTGATTTACCTTCATTAAAAAAAGATGATGAATTTGAATTACCACGTTTAAAGCCTACTTTGGGTGAGAGTATTAAAGCTAAAATTGCTGACTTACGTGATAATATTCCAGATGAAAAGCCAAACAAGTCACTTTATGATACAATTATTTTAAAATTAGATGATATTATTAATAATAATAAAGCATTAAAGCAAACTGATAGCAAAAAAGTTATGGCAATTGAGAAACCTAAACGTCATAAGAAACATTTTCATTTATTTAAAGTAAGAGATATTACGAAAGCTAAAAAGTTTCATCTAAATGTTGATAGCGAAGAATATGGAAGACAGCTATATAATTTAAATAAAATTGCTTTAACTAATTTATCAAATAAGCCGCATGAAAAAGTAAAAGCTCGTAAATATAGTAGTTTAAACAAATTACAAAAAATTGATAAAGTTCATGTTAGTAAAAGAAATTATCAAAAATATCAACAACAATTAAATAAGTTTGCAATTGATAAGTTATATTACAAATTGGCACCAAAAGAAAGTAATAAGTATAAATTATACCGAGCTTGTGTATTTCTTTCTCTTTTCATCTTTTTAATGACTAGTATTGTTATATTAAATTGGGCCATTCAAGGGATAAGTATTAATAAATTAAGTAATGCTATGAATGAAAGTACACCTATTAAAAAAGTTTCCGATGGTGAAGTTATTAATGTCGATGAACCTGAAGATAATACTGATGTTTCAGTTACAGAAAGTTTATATTGGAAATATTTAAAAACTCCTCTATCTTCAGTTGATTTAAGTGAATTATATAAAGAAAATAATGATACAGTTGG
>UWSL01000093.1 GCA_900552975.1 uncultured Mycoplasmatota bacterium
GTGATGGAATATTTTAATAAGATAATATTTTTATATGTTGTTATTTTCATCAATTTCTAGTTGAATTGGTCTATTTTGATAGTCAAAGTCGTATGTTGGAATTTTGGTTATTTGTTCAAAAATAGATGAAGATAACAATTCATATTTGTATACAAGAGAATCTTTAAGGGGAGTTGTTGGTAAATCAAGATTTTTTCTAATATTTTTTAGATAACTTTGTCCTTTTTTTGAAAATCCTAAAACTTTTATATAATTTATAGTAGCTTCGTGTGCGTCTTTTTTTGTTAAACCAATAAGAATATGTGTTAACATACGACTTATTTTATTATAAGTATATCTTTTAGTTTTGATATTTTGAATTAATTCTTCTAAAGTCTTTGATTGATTAACAAATCTTAAAAGGCGAAATTCAATCCCTTCATCCACATCGAGGTATACACTTAAGTCTTTATCAGTTAGAATTTTAAATTTTAATAAAGTTAATAATTTATCTTCATCATATTCAATTATATTTTTTAAAGAACATACAGGTAGATAAGGACTTATATCTTCTTTATTTGTAAGCTTCTGACGAATATTGGAAGCACTGATTATACTAGAAGTACTTACTGTATCATGGTAATTGTTTGTCCTTTTTATTGTAATAGGTTCAATTTTAGAATTTAATTTATTAATGGCTTTTATGTAAGATATTCCAAGTAAATCATTTGGTTGATTAATATCTTCTATGATATTTAAAGCTTTTGCTAAAGCAGTTGGGTAGTTTGTTCCATTTTCTAAATAATTTTTAACTCTTATAGGATAATCTGAATCATTTAATTGAATGTCAGCGACCTTCTTTAGCAAGTCTAGGTTATTTGATTCACTTCCAAAAACGAGATAATCGACATGTAGTTTATCTAATAATTTAATGCTATTTAAAGCGAAGGTATCAGATGATTGAGTACCAAAGATAAAAGGCAATTCGATGACAAGGTCAATATTATTTTCTAGGGCAATTTTAGTTTTAGCTTCTTTAGTTTCTATAGAAATATTACCACGTTGAGTGAAATAACCATTTAAAACTAAGATGATTAGGGAATCAGGAAAAAGCTCTTTTATTTTTTTTAATTGATAAAGATGGCCATTGTGAAATGGATTGTATTCAGCTATAAGACCAATTGTTTTCATAAAAATCATTCTTTCTTTTATTTTTTCTTATGATAATTTTAATATAATAAGTTGTAATATTCAAGAAAAGTTGATATAATTATGGCGCTAGTGGGTGATTTAATGTACATTGATTTAGCAAAAGTAAATGAAGACGGAATAGTGATTGATGATGTTGTATCTTTTAATGAAGATTACCTTTCCAACACACCTATTCAAAAACTTGATAATGTAAAAATAGTTGGTCGTGCTTATTATAGTGTTACTAATGAAATTGTCTTTGATTGTAAGGTTGAAGGAAAAATGGTTTTGTTAGATGCTATGAGTGGTGAACCTGTAGATTATCCATTTAATTTTGAAATGTCAGAGGTATTAAGTGAAGAAGATGACGAAAAAAGTAAAAAAGAGTTAAAAACACTTGATATTATGGATATTTTATGGCAAAATATTGTACTAGAGGTCCCAATTAGTTATAAGAAGAATCCTGATGAAAAATATGAAATGTCAGGTGATGGTTGGGAACTAGTAGATGAAGAAAGAAAAAAGTTAGATCCAAGATTAGCTCCTTTGTTAGAGCTACTTGACAATAACGGGAAGGAGTGAAATCATGGCTGTACCTTTTAGAAGAACAAGTAAAACTAAAAAAAGAATGCGTCGTACTCACTTAAAAAAAGAAGTTGGAACTTTAACTAAATGTCCTCAATGTGGCGCAACTATCCAACCTCATCGTGTTTGTACAAAATGCGGTTATTATAAAGGTAATGAAGTAATTAAAGTTACTGAAGAAGAAACTACTGAAGAATAGTTATAACTACTTTGGTAGTTTTTTTAATGTTTATATAGCATTTATTGATATTATAAGGTATAATTAAATTGTTGTTGCCGATTTAGTACAGTGGTAGTACAGATGCATGGTAAGCATCAGAGGTCAGTTCAATTCTGTCAATCGGCACCATAAGGAAATACGCTCGAACTTTTCGAGCTTTTTTAATACAACTAACTCATTTGGGTTAGTTTTTTTGTGTATCGAACTCCCACGTTTAAGCTTGGAAGTCATACAAAGACTATCCTACAAAGAAAGGATGGTATTTATGGTAAATATTATTAAGCAAGAAGTTGTTATTGAAGAATCATTAAAAAAGAAATTAGAACTAATATGTGAGTTTTCGAATACTACTCTAAAAATTATAAATGGTAGTATAAGAAAAATTGATAGAACTAACTTAACTTATGTTGAACCTCATAGAATAATAATTAATGATATAACATTTCTTGCTTTTAATTATTCTAATGAGATATTCATTGAGAATTTATCTAATAAGATTAAACTATCTGAATTAGAAGATTATTTAAAAACTAACTAAATACTACTATTCCCTAATCAGGGAATTGACATTTTCTTAAAAAAAGATATTATATATAACCAATGAAAGAGGTATTCTCTAGAAATGGAGGTACACCGATGATAAAAAGCAAAGATAAAATTAAAATATATAATATTGATTTTAATGAGGAGTCAGTAGTATTTAGACTTTACTAGATACTACCAGCTCCTCTTTTTTAGTAAAAGGAGTTGAAGATTAATGGATAACGAAAAGAAACTATGTGGAATCTATATGAGGGTATCAACTGAAGATTAAGCTCGTGAGGGTTTTAGTTTACCAGAACAAAAAGAACGATTAGAGGCTTATTGTAAGTTCAATGGTTATAAGATAGTAGAATATTATACTGACGCTGGAATAAGTGCTAAAACAGGCAATCATAGACCAGAATACGATAGAATGCTTGAAGATGGTAAACAAGGCAAAATAAATATGATTATTGCCTTAAAACTAGATAGAATTACAAGAAGTACAAGAGATTGGGAAACTTTAATGGATTATCTAGAAAAATATAATATTAATATTGCTTTTGTTAATGATGATATAAATACTACTACTGCTAATGGTAAAATGGTATCTCGTATTATGATGAGTGTATCACAAAATGAAATTGAAAGAACAAGTGAAAGAACTATCATAGGTTTAGAGGGTGCTATTAAACAAGGACACGTTCCTAGTACATAATGACACATCATTATTTTTATCGTTATTACTATTGTCTTTATTAGAATTGTTAGATATCTCAAATTTATATTCTTTTCCTGTTTTTAAGACAAATCTAGCAACCCTAGGTAGTTTATTACCATCACTATCATAATCACCGACAATGATACATTCTATCATATTTTCAAATGCCTCACGATTAAACTTTTTTAAAGTTGTAGGATAATTATCAAAATACTCATCTATTAATTTCAATTGTTTAGATAATCCTCTGTTTTCATCTAATAATTGTTGATAATTATTGATTTCTTCCTTAACTTGATTAAGTTTATCTAATAACTCACGTTCTTTTTGAATAAACAATTCTTTTCTATCAATATCATTATCTAATTCCATATCAATTATTTTTGATAATCGTTGTTCTATGGTTTCTTTTTCTTTTAGTAAATTATTTAACTTATCTTGATAATCATTATCATTGATAACATCTTTAATTGCTTTAATTAAAGCATTTTTTGTTTTATGCTTATTTTTGATAATATCATTATAAATCATAACAAAAGTTTCTTCTAATTTA
Source organism: uncultured Mycoplasmatota bacterium (assembly GCA_900552975.1). Classification (GTDB taxonomy): domain Bacteria; phylum Bacillota_I; class Bacilli_A; order RF39; family UBA660; genus Coprovivens. Next base: position 3,772 of record UWSL01000093.1, read on the forward strand.
GTTTCACTAATACCTACTGAATCAGGGCAAGCATCCGAATGTTCTCTTTTTTTGAAACAAGTCCAATAATAATTATATTTTGGATGTTTTTTAGAATAAGAACTTTGTCTTCTACAAAAGTTAGTTCCACAAAAAGCACATTTGATTTTACCACTAAATGCGTATTTTCTAGTTTCACGACTTTTATAGTCATTCTTATTAAAAGTGATACCCTCATATCGTTTTTTAGATAACTCTTGAACTTTGTCCCAAACTTCTCTTGAAATAATTGGCTCATGATGATCTTTGACATAATATTTTTCTTTTTCACCTTTATTTTTTACACATTTGTGAGTAATAGGACTAACTGTATATGATTTATTTTGTAATAAATCGCCAACATATTTTTCTTGATGTATCATATTACTGATAGAAGAAGTAGACCATCTTGCACCTGTATAACTAGGTATTTTCATTTCTTCAAGTTTATTTGCAATTCTTCTACATCCTAAACCCTCACAATACCAATTAAAAACCATTCTAACAACTTCGGCTTGTTCTTCGTTAATATCTAATTGCTTTGTTTCTTTGTTCCAGTCATAGCCATAACAATCAGGACTTCCAACATATTCGCCACGTTTCATCATTGCTTTTAAACCTAACTTAACATTTTGAGAAGTTGATTCACTTTCGGCTTGTGCGAAAGCACTATATAAAGTTAGAAACATTTCACTATCTAAATCTATGGTATGAATATTTTCCTTTTCAAAAAATACATCAACTTTCTTATCTCGTAATTCTCTACAATATTTTAAAGTATCTAGTGTATTTCTCGCAAAGCGAGAGATAGACTTTGCTAAAATAATATCTATTTTACCATTTAAAGCATCATCTATCATTCTTTGAAATTCACATCTATTTTTAACTTGTGTTCCACTAATACCTTCATCAGCGTATATTCCTACAAATTCCCATTCAGGATTAGATTTAATTTTTTCAGTATAATATTTGATTTGTGAATTATAACTTGTAATCTGTTCTTCATCATCTGTACTTACACGACCATAAGCACAAACACGTTTTTTCTTATTTGCAATAGTAATATTATTATTTTTATCTTTGAGATTAGCAGCTATAATCTCAACTTGTGCCATTTATACCTCACTTTCTTTTTTTTAATTCATTTTGAACTTACTGCTTCGTTCCAAAAATATTATATCTTAATTTTGTCATAACTGACATAGTATTTTAGTAAAAACATTTTATTTTTTCTTTTAATACATAAAATTGTTTTTCTGTAATTAAGTTTAATTTCTTTAAATCAAACAAAATAGATAGATTAATTGATTTATCAATAATATTATCTATTTCTAATTGATTAAGTTTATTTGTATCTTTTTCTTCTAATATCTTATACAAAAAGTTTCCCCCTTTCTTCATATTTTTTAATAATAATTTTTCATAACTAATCTCAATTCCTTTCTATTATTTTGCAAATAGTTTTAATCAAATTCACTTAACAAATTATTCATATAATCTAATTCTTCTTTAGTAGGTTTAATTGCTTCACATCTCTTGCCATTCCAAACCATAACACCATCTGGATCATATCTAATATGTGGTCCTGTTTTCCCATTCATTAAATCTTCATAATCTTTAAATATTTCAGTAATAGATATAATAGTTGTATATTTATTATCTTTCGTTTTATATGAATTTAAATAACCTTTAAAAAAGACTTGATTATCTTTAAATAACAAGTCTTTATAAATTTGATATAAATTATCGTGAATAGAAATACTTACATATACCTCTTTATATTTATCATTATTGAATTTATAAGTTAAAACATTTAACAAATAATAACCACTTTTTCCAATAGTAATGCTTTTGATGATACCATCCATTATAACTTGATTATAATGTTTATCACTCATTTAACACCTCCTAACTGTTATAACTAACTGATTAGTTATATATTTTTTTATATATTTAATTTATATATTAT
>UWSL01000094.1 GCA_900552975.1 uncultured Mycoplasmatota bacterium
CTTCTTCATAGTTTTGGTAGGTTGTTTCTGTACAAGATGGTATTTTTTGTGATAAACCTGTACGAGTATGACTTCGATTAAATATTTCATCTGTTTTATTAAAATATTTATATTGTTCTTTAGCATCATCCCAAGTTAAATCAACATTATAATATCCATCTAATTTAACAATATTCCAAGCGTGAGCTTCCTTGGCAAAACCAACAATATAATAACATGGAATGTTTAGTTTGGTTAATAATAATTGGAAAGCTTTGGCATAACCAGCACAAACAGTTTTTTTATTTACAATAGCACTATATGCACTTTGATTATTAGGAGCATTTTCATCGTAAGTTATTTGCCTAATTAACAAATCATGAATATATTTTTCTTTTTCATAAGCTGTTTCTAAGTTATAAGCTCCTTTTAGTAATTCATTTACTTCTTGATTAAATTCCTGTTGAGTTTCTTTGATATCAGCAATTGCAGTATTAAAAGTTAGAGTTATTTCAACAACTCGATTATCGCGAGTATATTTGTATGTATAATCGTTACCCAACCAAAATAATTCAGGATGATCATAATAAATAGCATCAATTGTTTCATCAACTTCTTCAATATTGACATTTTCACTAACAGAAAATGTTTTGTTAAGAGCTTTGGCATTGGCATAAATTTGCTTATATAATAAGGTTTCGTTATTGTTTAAAAGACTGTAATAAGGATAATATAAAACATTAAAATTATATTCTTCACCAGTTAAATTAGATGAGGTTAATTCAGAGAAAGTTTTCTCATCTATTAGCGACCCTTTAGATGATTGATTGGTCTTTTTATAATCAATGGTGCCAGTTGATGAAAATAAACTCTCAACACGATTTGTCAAAATATCACTAAAGTTGAATGATTTAATTGAAAATAAACTTACAACAGCAGCAGTAACAATTAAAATAACAAAGAAAAAATTTACTTTTTTTGTTTGCAAAATGTGCCCCCCTTTTTTATGCCGTTTATTTTAACACAAAATAAATAAATACGATAATTTTTCTCTCTTATTTTACTAAGTTTTGTAAGAAGCTATAAATTTCAGTCAATGCATAAGTGTTTAAATGAACATAATTAATTAAATTTTGGGATTTTTTAAGTTGTTCTTTTGATGAAGATTTAAATAATTTTAGATAAGTTAGACAGGCTTCATTGTCATCATGAACTTGAGATAATTTTTGATAATTTAACTCAGAATCATTTGGAAAAAGAGCTTTTAAAACATCTTTAAATAAATATGAATCATGCATTTCTTTGCAATAATAATCATAATTATAAAATGGATACATTAAGTCTTGAAGGCTATTGCTGATACTTAAAAGTTGTTTTTTTATATCAGGATACAAAGAAGCTAAGTCTTGAAGTAATTCTTTTTTTAAAGGGACGTTATATGTTATTAAAGTAACATTATTCGGAATATTGTTTATTAAAGACTCGGCTAATAAGCGACGAGGATCACCATCTTCTTTACTTAAATAATCAATATAATTAAAGTTATTAGTCGTTTTATTTAGATAAGCAATGGAATATTGAAAAGGAATCTTTTGATAAGGTTTAGAATTATTGTAAAGTGGCACAATTGGTTGAAAATAAGTAATGTCAATAAAGTATATAGGTTTTGACATTTTATTAAAAAAAGCCAAAATATTTTCTTTATTGATATAAGGAGACGGATTATATAGTTCATAGTACATTGGTAATTTAAAAGTATTTTTTAAATTTGTTTTTAAAAGCATTTCATAAGTGTACAATCCATGCTGATACAATTCTATTTTGCTTTGGGCAGATAAACGAGGTAAGTTAAAAACATTATTTGGTTGTAAAAAAGAATGACAATAATTAAAAAATGAGCATTTTTCTGGTGTTAAACACTTGATGTTAAGATCTGCTGATGGTTCTTTTTGTTGATCTAAATAAGCAACAAATTTATTGATATTGTCTTTTACTTCATTTAATGATGAAAGAATTAAATAAGTACAATCGTCAAGATGAAAAAATTTAAAATAATCGATTACTTCGTTAAAAATATAGTCAGTGTTAATGTAAAGTTGGCATATTTTAACTATATTGTATCCAAGTTTATGTAAAATGGATGTTTGATATTTTAATTCTTCTAAATAGATTCCTTTTATTGCTGGGGCTTGTTTGACAGAATAGATGGTTACTTCATTGTTTTCTTGATGAAAAATATCTATGGTACAAAGGCAATCTTCATAAAAAAAAGTAGCTCCTACTATAGTTGAAGTATTTGCTAAAGCTTTTTTAGTTGCTTCTAATTTATGAGATATATCTAATTTGGAAGATATTTCTATACATGAAGAAAAAAAAGATTGAGCTATAGAAAGAAGCGAGATATTATTTATGATATTTGTTTTTGATTTTACAGATTGAGATGCCAATTGTGGAAAGTTGTTGTCAAGCCAAAGCTTTTTGGGACAATATATAGCGTCACAATATTTTAAATTTGACAAATTCATTGGCATCACCTTTACTACATTATACTACTTTTCTAAAACCAATTTTACTCCATTGTGAGTTGTTACTTCATATTTGTTTAAGACTTCTTCTAAACAAATTTCATTATCAAATATATTTTGAATATAATTTAAAATTTCCTTTTTAAGTGCTAAATTTCCTTTACTATAAATAGAATACAATTGATAAGCTTTGATAGTTGAAGATATATATTTACTTGAAGATTCTGCTACTTCTAGCGAAAAATAATCACTAACATTATTTTCACGAAGTGATGATATGCTATCATCTAAGAGTTTTAAACGATAGTTAAGGATAAAATCTAAATAAGGAGTATTTTCTAAAGAAAGAAATTCTAAAAAGATACTTAATACTTCACTATTGATAAAAGAAGTTACACTCCCCTTTTGACTATCTAACTGTGTATGAGTTACTTCATGAACATAGGTAGCAGTTGAAATTGGTGTAATATAGCTACTTAAACTAATACTTCTAAATAAAATAGGTGTTTTTTTTATGTAACTAAGATTTAAATCTTCAACGATAGCATAAAAAGCTAATGTTAAACCGTAGATAAAATCTACATCTTTTAAAAGTAAGGGTAAATTATAAGGATGAATAGAAGGATAACTATTTAATTTATCAAGCATTTCTTCTGATGATTCAGGTTCAAAATATTGTAATGCATCCAATTCTTCTTCACTTATAGATCTTATTTTATGAAGACGAAAATATCGGTCAAAAAAAGCTTGCCCTTTTTCAAGAACACTTTTAATATTAGATGCTGGTAATTGGGAAAAAGGTAAAGATAATTCTTTAACTTTAGCTTGAAACTTCAGTAAGTTTTCAGAAATGCCAACAATATTAGATTCAGTCTTGTATCCATATACGTATTTATTAATAAACCATTGTTGTTGCTCTGTTAATTCTATTTCATCTCTTATTGTTTCCATGTAATCATCCTTTTTTATTAATTTAATAAGTTATTATAAAGGATTTCCTTAGATATTACCAGTAATTATTTGTTTTAGATTAGTAAAATATAAACTTATAATATTTTGTTTTTTTATGTTTTCAGCAATTGTTAAAGATATTTGGCTAACAACTTGATTATTATTGTCAAGAATTGTTAATTTTCCTACTTTATCTCCTTTTTTTACTGGAGCTGTTACTTTATTGGTTTCTATCTTATAATGATATTCTTTTTTTTCATTTTGTTTTAATAAATCCGTGGCGTCTTCTAGAGTAATTAAACTGGTTTTATTTTTTTGCCCCTTTAAAATTTCAATCGTTCCAACTTCTTTATTTTTTTTGATAATTGTGTTTAGTTTATAAGTATTAAAAGCATAATTTAAGAGGCTTGTTGTATCGGCACTACGATGTTCACTCGTATCAGCTCCCATGACAACTGTTATAAAGCGTATATTATTTTTTTTAGCAGTTGAAGTCAAACAATATCCAGCTGGTTTAGTATAACCGGTTTTTAAGCCATCAACACCTTCATAAAAACGAACTAATTTATTAGTATTAACAAGCCAAAATTTAGTGCCATCTGGTTTATTTAAATAATCTTCATATAAAGATGTATAATTAAGAATTTGCGGATGTTTTAATAACTCTTTAGCTATCATGGCCATATCATAAGCACTGGAATAATGATTTTCAGCATCTAAGCCATGAACATTAACAAAGTTAGTATTTTTCAAACCTAATTCTTGGACTTTTTCATTCATCATATTAATAAATTCTTCTAAAGATCCACCAATATATTCAGCAATGGCAACGGCCGCATCATTTCCACTTGCTAAAGCAACACTTTTTATTAACTCTTCCAATTTAATACTTGAATTTTCTTCTAAAAAGACCTGACTGCCTCCCATGCCTGAGGCATTTTTACTAATTGTAACAGCATCATTTAGATGTACTCTCCCCTCATCTAAGGCTTCCATAGTTAATAATAAAGTCATTAATTTAGTCATGGAAGCTGGAGCACGACGTTCATGAATATTTAATTCATAAATAATCTTATTAGTAGTTGGTTCAATTAAGATTGCAGAAGCAGAATATTGAGTTAAATCTAAAGCTTTAATTGATAAAATTGGTATTAACGAGATAAGAATTAAAAAAATTATTTTTTTCATGTTTACAAATTGAACGTTTTTTTACTCTTAAATATATGACTGGTCAATTAAATGAATTTTAAATTAAACATAAGTTAACTTTTGAAATAAATATTTTTATTAAAAAGGAGAAATTAATCATGTTATTACAATTAGGAGATAAAGGAGATAATGTTAAATATCTTCAATATGGATTACACATTTTATGTTGTTCACCAAATGGTTTTGATGGTGAATTTGGAAATGGCACACTTACTGCCGTAAAGAAATTCCAATCTAAATATGGATTAGTTAGTGATGGAATAGTAGGTGATGTTACTTGGAATACTTTAAAAAATGAAATTGCTACAATTCAAGCTCAATTAAATAAAAAAGGTTGTAGCGTTGGTACTGTTGATGGTATAGCTGGTCCTGCTACCTATAATGCTGTTATTTCATTCCAAAATAAAAATGGTTTAACTGCTGATGGACAAGTTGGTACTGCAACTTGGGATATTTTATTTGACACTGTATCTGGTGGAACTACTCATACTAGAATATTAAAAGTTACTTCCCCTTTAATGTACGGTGAAGATATTAAAGCTGTTCAAAACAAGCTGAACTCTTTAGGTTACAACTGTGGTACTGCTGATGGTTATTATGGTAATGCTACTAAATCTGCTGTTATCAGCTTTCAATCTGCTAAGGGGCTTACTGCTGATGGTGAAGTTGGTCCTGCTACTTGGAATGCTTTATTTAGCTCTTCTTCAACTTCTACTGGGAGTAGCTATACTAGATTATTAAAGGTTACTTCACCTTTAATGTACGGTGAAGATATTAAAGCTGTTCAAAACAAATTAA
>UWSL01000095.1 GCA_900552975.1 uncultured Mycoplasmatota bacterium
AAATAAGAAAGAAGGAAGAAAAAATGAAATTTACAATTGAAAAAAATATATTATTAGAAAATTTATCAAATGTTGTTAAAGCTATTTCAACAAAAAATATAATACCAATTTTAAATGGTGTTAAATTCGAATTAAATGATGAAGGCTTGTTCTTAACAGCAAGTGATAGCGAATTAACTATTAGGACTTTTATACAAAAAGAAGCTATTACTAAAATTGAAGAAACAGGTTCTATTATCATACAAAGTAAATATATTTTAGATATAATTAGAAAAATGCCAGCAGATTTAATAAACTTTGAACTTATGGATGGATTAAAGATAAAAATATCTTCTGACAATAGTCAATATGATTTGAATTGTTTAGATTCTAAAGAATATCCTAGTTTAAAATTAGAAGAAAGTAATAATCCTATTAAAATAAAAGGAGATACATTTAAAGCTATTATTAATCAAACAGCTTTTGCAATCTCAAATCAAGAATTAAGACCATTATTAACAGGATTGAACTTTAAAATAGTAGGGGATGTTTTAGAATGTATTGCTACTGACTCATATCGTTTAGCTAAAAAAAATATTAAACTTGATACTCCTTCTGAAGAAGAAATTAATATAGTTATTCCAGGGAAAAATATTACGGAATTAGATAAAATAATAATAGATGATGAAATAGTAGAAATGCATGTTTTCTCAAATAAAGTATTATTTAAATATAAAAATATAATATTTCAGACTAATTTATTATCTGGGACATATCCAAATACATCTAATTTAATCCCAAATGATTTTTCTATAATAGTAAATACTAATTTAAATAATTATTTTGCGGCAATTGATAGAGCTGCATTATTAACTCAAAGTAAAGATAAAAACATTGTTAAAATGCGTATTAAAAATAATCAGATGATTATTAATTCATATGCTTCAGAAATTGGAAAAGTAGAAGAAAAGCTAGAAATAGAAACAAGTAATGATGCAAATATAGATATTTCATTTAGTGCAAAATATATGTTAGAAGCTTTAAAAACAATGAAAGACGATGAAATTCTAATATTATTAAATGGAGAGGTTAAACCAATTGTAATTAAATCTATGAAAGATGAATCTTTAATTCAATTGATTTTACCTATAAAAACTTATTAATTAAAAAAAACATAAAATTTAAGTTATGTTTTTTTTTTTTTGTGATTTTTTTCTTTAAAATCGACATATATTGGCATAAATCGACAAACAAAAGTGGTAAAAGGTTGGTAAATTTTGGAAAGAAGGAGGTTTTGCGATGGATTCTTATGAAATAAATAAAAATACAGTTGCTTTAATTCCAAAAGAAAATAAAACTATAGTTTATGAGGTGGATAACTCGTTTGTTGTCAACAAGTCCCCTCTAAAAATTGTAGAAGAAAGTTGTGAATATTTTGGAAGTTCACTAGAAGGGAGACAAACAGGAACATCTGCTTTAGTAGGATTTACTCATAAAGTTCCTGTAATAATAGAAGAATCTTTTGATTTAATATTTTTTCCGACATTGTCACCTAAGAATAGAGAATGTAGTTGGTTAGCTTATTCACATATTTTTAAACCAGATAAATTTAAAGATAAAACAATTATTGAGTTAAAAAATGGTAAAAAAATATTAGTTGATGTATCAACTGCTATAATAGATAGTCAATTATATAGATGTTCTAGGCTAAAAGATGTTTTACAAATGCGAAAAATTGACAAAAAATAGTTAAAAAGCTACTCTAAAGTAGCTTTTTTATGTTATAATGATAGTGAGGTATGGGAGTACTATTTAAATACTTTTTTTTATCTGTGGTCGTAAAAGAGGCTGAAAAATGAAAATACAGCATTTAAAATTATTAAATTTTAGGAACTATGAAAAGATTGAATTAAATTTTTCTGATAATCTAAATATTATTTATGGAAATAATGGTTCAGGAAAAACAAATTTAGTAGAAAGTATTTATGTACTTGCACTTACAAAATCATTTAGGGGGACTGTTGATAAAATATTAGTTATGAACAACAAAGATGTATGTCGTATAGAAGGTTCTGTTCAAGATAAGTATGTTGATAAATATAAAATAATACTTAAAAATGATGGAAAAAGAGTTAAAATTAATAACAATAAAATAGACAAACTAAGCGATTATATATCAAAAATAAGTGTAGTGCTCTTTAATCCTGATGATCTTAGATTTATTAAAGATTCACCAAGTTTTAGAAGGAAGACTATTGATTTGGAAATTTCTCAGATTAATAATATTTATTTAAAAACATTAAATATGTATAATAAAGTTTTAAAACAGAGAAATATGTATTTAAAGACAATAGCAGTTAATGCAAATGCGTCAAATGATTATTTGCAAATATTAACTGATAAATTAATTGATTATGGTGAAAAAATATATACTTTTAGGAATAAATATATTGAGAAATTAAATGAAAAAATAGGTGAAATTTATTTTAAAATTTGTGAAATTGAAGATTTAAAGTTAATTTATGTTTCAGATTTTAAAAACTTTGATAGAAATAAGATTGTTGATAAGTATGTTGATAATTATAGTAAGGATATTATTTTAGGGAAGACTTCTTTTGGAATCCATCATGATGATATTAAATTTAAGATTGGTCAATTTTATATAAAAGATTATGGTTCTGAAGGACAACAAAAGAATGCGATAATTGCGTATAAATTGGCTGAATTAAGAGTTTTTAATGAAGTTAGGGGTACTTATCCTATTTTGATATTAGATGACTTATTTAGCGAATTAGATAGGTTTAAAATAAATAATATTCTTAATTTAATTGATTACAATGTTCAAACGTTTATTACAACAACAGATATTGATAAAATAAATGATAATTTAAAAAACAAGAGTAAATTGTTTGAAGTTGTAGATGGTGAAGTAAGGGAGGATTAGTATGAAGGATGAATATAATGATAGTGATATTCAAGTACTAGAAGGCTTAGAAGCTGTTAGAAAAAGACCTGGTATGTATATTGGAACTACCAGTGAAGCAGGTTTACATCATTTGGTTTGGGAAATTGTGGATAACTCTGTTGATGAAGCTTTGGCTGGTTATTGTGATGATATAGAAGTTATTATCGAAAAGAACAATGTTATTACCGTAAAAGATGATGGTCGTGGAATGCCAACAGGAACAAATACAAAAACTGGTTTGTCTACTATTGAAACTATTTTTACAGTTTTGCATGCTGGAGGTAAGTTTGGTGGTGGAGGCTACAAGGTATCTGGTGGATTACACGGAGTAGGTGCTTCTGTAGTTAATGCGTTATCAAGTTGGTTAGAGGTAAGAGTATATAGAGATGGTCATGTGTATTTTCAAAGATTTGAAAATGGTGGACATCCTGTTGAACCTTTGAAAATCATTGATGATTGTGATGTTGATAGAACTGGTACAACAGTTACTTTTAAAGCTGATCCAACTATATTTAAAGAAACAACTGTTTATAAGTATGAAACTTTAGCTAACAGATTAGAAGAAATTGCTTTTTTGAATAAAGGACTTAGAATAATTCTTCAAGATTTAAGAGAAGATGAGAAAAAAAGTGAATTTGTATATAATGGTGGTATTGTTGAATTTGTAAAAAAATTAAATAAAAATAAAAAAGTTGTTCACGAAAATATTGTTTATGTTGAGGGACAGGAAAATAATATTTCTTTAGAAGTTGCTTTTCAATATAATGAGGATTATAATTCTGCGGTTTATTCATTTACTAATAATATTAGAACGCATGAAGGTGGAACACACGAAGATGGTGTTAAAAGGGCTTTAACTAGAATTATTAATAGCTATGCTAAGAGTTCGAAGTTAATGAAAGATAATGATGATCCTTTGACTGGTGATGATGTTCGAGAAGGTATTACAATGATAATTTCTTGTAAACATCCTGATCCACAATTTGAAGGTCAAACAAAAACAAAACTTGGTAATGCTGAGGTTAGAAAGATTGCTGATGATGTCTTTAGTGAAGGATTAGAAAGATTTTTATTAGAGAATCCAGAACAAGCGAAAATGATTGTTGAAAAGTCAATGACTGCGTCACGTGCACGTATGGCAGCTAAAAAAGCTAGGGAATTAACCCGTCGTAAAGGTGATTTAGATGTGGTTAACTTTTATGGAAAATTATCTGATTGCAAAAGTAAGGATCCGTCAGAATGCGAAATATTCTTAGTCGAAGGAGATTCGGCTGGTGGTTCTGCAATAAAATGTAGAAATAGTATGACGCAAGCAATTTTACCATTGCGTGGAAAAATTTTGAATGTTGAAAAAGCTAGATTAGATAGAGCTTTGGGAAATGAAGAAATTAGAACTATTATTACTGCTTTTGGAACAGGAATTGGTGAAGAATTTGATTTATCAAAACTAAGATATGATAAAATTATAATAATGACAGATGCTGATGTTGATGGAGCTCATATTAGAGTATTGTTATTAACTTTATTTTACAGATTTTTTAGACCAATTGTTGAGGCTGGTCATGTTTATGCAGCACAACCACCGTTATTTTGTATAAAACATGGACAAACAATTAAATATGTTTTAGATGAAAAGGAATTAAATGAATATTTAGCTACCTTAAAACCTGAAACTAAACGTGACATTTTACGTATGAAGGGTTTGGGTGAAATGGATGCTGAAGAATTAAATGAAACTACAATGGATATTGAAAAACGTGTTTTGAGACAAATAACTGTTGAAGATACGAGAGCAGCTGATGAAGTATTCTCTAAGTTAATGGGAGATGAGGTTGAACCTCGAAGGACTTTTATAGAAGAAAATGCTGTATTTGTACAAAATTTAGATGCTTAGGAGGTGATTTGGTTGTGGATAGATTAGAACAAAATAATATAGTTAAAGAAGTAAGAGATTCATTTTTAGATTATTCAATGAGTGTTATTGTAGCTAGAGCTTTACCTGATTTAAGAGATGGTTTGAAACCTGTTCATAGAAGAATTTTATATTCTATGTTTGAATCTGGATATACACCTGATAAACCTCATAAAAAAAGTGCTAGAATAGTTGGAGATGTAATGGGTAAATACCATCCTCATGGAGATTCTTCAATTTATGAAGCAATGGTAAGAATGGCACAAGATTTTTCATATCGATATATGTTAGTAGATGGCCATGGTAATTTTGGTAATATTGAAGGATATGGTGCAGCAGCAATGCGTTATACAGAGTCTCGTTTATCAAAAATATCATTAGAATTACTACGTGATATAAATAAAGATACTGTTGATATGATACCTAATTTTGATGATTCAGAAAAAGAACCAGCAATTTTACCTTCAAGATTTCCAAATATTTTAGTAAATGGTACTATGGGGATTGCAGTTGGAATGGCAACTAATATACCTCCTCATAATTTGTGTGAAGTTATTGATGGATGCGTGGCTTATATTGACAATCACGATATTACATTAGA
>UWSL01000096.1 GCA_900552975.1 uncultured Mycoplasmatota bacterium
TATTTTAAGAGAATATGAAAATTTAGTCTAAAATAAGGTCATTGATTTTATTCTTTTTAAATATTATAATTTAGATAGCAGAGATGCGTAGTGAGGAGTTTTTTTATGGAAGGTAATGAAAAACAAAAAAAGATAAAAAAGGATAATGGCGCAACTAGGATTGTAAAAGTTGAAGTAGTGAAAGAATTTTGTCAAAAACAATTTGGACCTTTTAAAGGTGGACATTTCTTTATTTTGGGAATTATAGTAATTATTTTAATAATTGGTTTAGCTTTAAATAAAAATAGTGTAAGTAAAGGTGAATATCCTGAATATTCAATGGTATACCAAAATGCTGATGGTGAATTAAAGGTTATTGCTAAGAATCAAAAAGATGGTATTAAAATCTCTTCAGATAGTGAAACAAGAGATGTTATTTATGCTAATAAAACAAATAGATATATTTTATTTGAAAAAAATAATTCTTTATATTTATATGATAGTAAAAAGAAAGATGATACAACTAAAATACTTAGTGATGCAGTAGGAGCTTACTTTACGCCAAATGATAAATATGTTGTAGCGTTAGATACAGAGGGTCATATGTATTCTTATAATTATAAAAAAGATAAAGAAAAACTAGATTCTGATGTAACTTCAATAAAAGATTGCACTGATACAAAAGTATTATATGTAAAAGATGGCTCTTTATATATTAGAAGTTTAAATGCTAAGAAAGACGATAAAGTAAAAATTGAAGATAGTGGAGTTTTCTATGCTTCAATAAGTGAAGATGGAAAAAGAGTTGTTTACATAACTGAAAAAGATAAAGATTTAAAATATTATATTATTGGTAATGGAAAGAATGATAAAATTGATTCAGATGTTGTTGAATATTATTGTGATACAACTTGTAAACATATGTATTATGTAACGAATGATAGTGAAAGTAAGCTTTATTATTATAATGGTAAAGAAGGAGAAAAAGTAGCTAGCGATGTTTATGAGATTGTTGATGTTGATGTTTTAAATAAACAAGTTGTTTATGCTAAAGAAGATGATAAAGAATTTACTTTATATTATAAAAAAGCTGTTAAAGGTGATGAAGTAAAAATTGATGATTCTTTAGAAAAATTAACTTCAGCTTATATTTATAATGGTAAAGGAATTTATTATATTAATGATGATTCAGAATTAAAATATGCTAAGATAAATGGTAGTAAAATTGGTGATGTAAAAACAGTAGTGGAAGATGCTATAGATGGTATTATAGCATATAAAAAAGGTATAATTTTAGTAGCTGATACCGATAAGAGATCAAATGGTGATTTGTACTTTGTAAGTGGTAGTAAAGGAAAGAAAGTCGATTCAGACGTTTACTCTTCGTATTTAAAAGTTTCAATTAATGGAAATAGAGTATTTTATTTAAAAGATTATTCTTCAAATTCTGGTGACTTATATACCACTACTGGTGGAAAAGGTAAAAAAATTGATTCAGATGTTTATCGTTATGTTTATGTAAATGATAAAACTGTTTATTACTTAAAAGATTTTAGTTCTTCAAAAAAATATGGAGATATGTACTTATACAATGGAAGCAAAGGTAAAAAAGTAGTTGAAGATGTTACTAGTATGGCTACAAATAAAAATTATTATAAAGTAAAATAGAGGTTTTTTAATAAAACCTTTTATTTTGATATAAATTAATAATTTATATGATGTTTATGGTATAATAACTTTGCATATTTTTAAATAAAGGATATAAAACTATTTAAAAGAGGTATAATAAATAAAGAGGTGAACCATGGAATATAAAGTATATAGTTTTAATAATTATCGTATTCATACAATAAAGACAGATAAATTTAAAAATTGTTCAATGGAAGTAATGTTTACTAAGAAACTACAAAAAGAAGAAATAACAATTAATAATGTTTTAACCGATATTTTAGTTGCATCAACTAAAAATTATAAAAGTAGAAGAGATATTGCTATCGAATTTGAAAATTTATATAATTCTTATACAAGAGGCTTAGTGACACGCTTAGGTAATTATTTAATAACTTCATTTGTTACAGATTTTTTAGATCCTAAGTATTGTGATGAAGATTATTTAGATGAACTTTTTAAATTTAGTTTTGGCTTTCTTACAGAGCCTAATATTGAAAATGGTGAATTTGATAAAAGAAGCTTTACTATTGTAACTAATAGATTAAAAGCTGAAATACAATCAGTAAAAGAAAATGCAACAAAGTATGCTTTTAAAAGAGCTTTAAATAATATGGATGAAAATAGTCCTTCTAGCTATTATATGACAGGATATTTAGAAGATTTGGAAGATATTACAACAAGTAATTTAGTTGATTATTATAATAAGTTTTTTAAAGAATGTATCTGTGATATTTATGTTATAGGAAATTTGGATATGGATGAAATTGTTTCTTATATTAAAAAGTATTTTAATGTAAAAACAAAGAAAAATGGAAAGAAAACTTTATTTGTAGAAAATGTTTTAAGAACTGATAAACTTGATATTTTGGAAACAGGAAAGTATGAGCAAGCAACTTTTATTATGTTATATAATTTAGTTGATTTAAGTAAAAGGGAAAGAGATATTGTAATTCATTTATTTAATTTTATATTTGGTAATGGAGGATTAACAAGTAAGTTATATCGTTATTTACGAGAAGAAAATTCATTATGTTATAATACTTCTTCAATGTATCAAAAATATGATCAATTATTAATGATTTATGCGGGAGTTGATTCAGAAAGCAAAGACTTGTGTGTAGAATTAGTTAATAAAGCATTAAAAGAAATGCAGGAAGGTAACTTTAGTTTAGAAGATATCGAAAATGCTAAGAAAAATTTAATTTCTTCTATTAAAATGAGTCAAGATACTTTAGGAGGAATTGTCAATAATTATTTATTTAATGATTTGGATAATTTACCACTTTATGAAGAAAGAATAAAAGAATTTAAAAAAGTTACTAAAGAAGAAATAGTGGCTTTAGCCAAAAAAATAAAATTAAATTTGACATATTTATTAGCTGAAGAGGAGGTGCAGGATGGAAGAAATTAAGATAAAAGGTTTAGATGAAATTATTTATTATGATAAATGTAGTAATGGAATGCCAGTTTATATGTGGGTAAATGATAAAGTAAATAATTTTTATATGACTCTTAATGTAAAATATGGATCTGTTGATACAGAGTTTAAGAGAGAAAATGATAAGTCTTATAAAAAAGTTCATGATGGAATTGCTCACTTCTTAGAACATGTTAATTTTAATATAGATGACAATTTAACAGCTCATGAAATATTTGAAAAACTTGGTTCATCAATTAATGCTTTTACAACTTTTGATTTTACTTCCTACGAGGTTTTTGCTTCTAGTGATTTTGAAGAAAATTTAAATAATTTATTAGATTATGTCCAAAAGCCTTATTTTACAGATAAGTTAGTTGAAAAAGAAAAAGGGATTATTGTTGAAGAAGTAAAAATGGGTAAAAATAGACCAGGACATAAATTATATTATGGAATGAATAAAGCAGTTTTGCAGAAAGATAAAAGAAGAATTTTAGTAACTGGTGAAGAAAATGATGTTAGAGCAATAACTGCTAAAGAGTTACAACTTGTATATGATACTTTTTATCATCCACGTAACATGTTTATGGTAATTACAGGTAATTTTAATCCTTATGAAGCAATAGGGATGATTAAAGAAAATCAACGTAAAAAGAAATTTATAAAATATACAAATCCTGTTAAGAAAAAAGTTATTGAGCCGATAGCTGTAAATAAGAAAAAGGTTGAAATAGAAGCTAATATTGAAATACCTAAAGTGAAAATTTGTTATAAAATGGATCGAAAAATATTTAAGGATTATGATCCATTGGTTTTATCAATATATTTAGGAGCTATTTTAAGAAATAATTTTGGTAATACCTCTTTATTAAAAGAAGATCTAATGGAAAAAGAATTAATTACAGCAATTGGTTATAGTAAAGTAATTGATGATAATATTGTTTTGATTGAGATTACTTTTGAAACAAAATATCCAGCTGAAGTTTTACCTATAATTCAAGATAAAATGAGAAGCTTAGATATTAGTGAAGAAGACTTAAAACGTCGTCGTCGTGCTAATATAGCTTCTTTAATAAATGATTATGATGATATAGAATATGTTAATAGCGACATTTGTGATCAATTAATTTTATATGATAAAATTTATGATGATGTCTATAATATTTATAATAATACGACATTAGCTGAAGCTAAAGATATTATTGAAAATTTAAATTTAGATAATTATAGTATTGTTTCTTTAGTTCCATTTGCTAAATAATAATGAAAATTTGACACTTCTTTTCAAAGCTAGTAGAATAATAGCTTATAGAAAAGGGGTTTTTTTATGTATCGTAGTTATGAATTTTACAAAAAAAGATATGAATGGAGTAAAGAATACACTGAATTTTTATATCAAATATTAATTGGTGTAGAAAATGATAAAATAAATGAAGATATAGTTAGAAATAATGGAAAAGATTTACTTCGTATGTGTGTATGTGAAGGTAACATTAATTTATTTAAAAAATTAATTAGTCCATTTCCTTTTAAAACAGGTGAAATTTATACACATCCAACAACAATGTTAAAAAGTGAAGTAGTTCGTTATCATTATTTAATAGATTTCTTTACTTTAATGTCAAATGGCTTTTTAAATGAATTTCCATCTTCAATTATGAAAGCATATGTTGAAGATTTTAATCATCGTACTTTAGAAGAAGTTTCTGAAGATATTGTTCTTTTAAATCGTAAAGATCGTGAAGAAGTCTTAAAAGTAGCTTACAATGTTGATTATAAAGTACTAGGTTCAATGCGTGTTAAGGATGTTTTAGCAAGACAAATTAGTGGGATCGGTAATCCAATAGCTAGTAAGAGTGATGTTGTTTATTATTCAGAATCAGCAACTGTAATACCTTCTTTAGCCTTATATGATTTAAACATTGCCACAATTGCTAATGATACTGGTGGATGCTTTGATGATAAAATGAAAGATGATGAATTATCTGAAATATGTATTAATATTGATTATGATTCATTATCAGAAGAAAATAAATTTGCTTTTGATTTAATGTGTGCTAAAGGAGAAGCGCGTGTAGAGCAAGTAGGTGAAGAAAAATCATATAAATTAGTGTGTAAAGCTTATCCGAAACAAAATCTATCATTTGTAATTGGTGAATTAATGCAAATAGTTGATGGTTTTGTTAAACAAGATTATTATTATGGTAAAGTTGATAGTATAAGTCTTAAAGAGTTGATTACTTCGATGTATACGAGTTTAGGAATGAAAGAAAAATGCGAAAATTTAAATGTTAATAATCAAGAATTAGTTAAAATGGCTAATGCTATAGGAATAGATTATTAT
>UWSL01000097.1 GCA_900552975.1 uncultured Mycoplasmatota bacterium
GTGTAGGGAAGTGTTAGTGATGAGCAATACTAAAATTAGCCCTGAGAGGGTTGAGTCATCAAGGAAGATGAATACGCAAAAATTAGGTTCTTTTATTGCTGATAGAAGAGCTAAGAAAATGTGGACACAAGAAGAACTAGCTCAAAAATTAAATGTTAACAAAACCTCTGTGTCTCGTTGGGAATCTGGTAATTTTGCTCCTGATATATTTAAATTGATAAAGTTATCAGAATTATTGGATGTAACTGTATATGATTTGTTGTGTGGAGAAGTAATAGAAGAAGATGGAAATGATCGCAAAAGTGAAGCGGCAGTTAATGGCATTCGTCTGTATTCAAAAGTAATACTTAAAAAATGCTTGATTGTTTTTATGGTGCTTTTGCTTATTATTTCTGTCTCTTTTTTTATAATTAATTCTATTAAGAAATCAAGAAAATGGGATGTTTATAAATTGATTGATAGTTCAAATCAATTTGATTATAGAGGCTATATATTAAAAAATAATGGAAATATCATAGTTTCGATGAATAATATTATTTATAATGGTAGCGAAATTGGACTTGCCAATGAAATGTCAGTTAAAGATGTTAGTTTTAATTTTTATAACGAAGATAAGATTGTTTATACTTATTATTTAGAAAGTCAAAATCAATTGTTGAGTGAAGTGATTAATCATTATAACTTATTTTTCGAATTAAGAGATCAACATATTGATGATATAAATGATTGTAAATTAATTATTTCTTATACTTTATTAAATGATTATAAAGATAATTGTGTTATAAATTTAAAGTATAAAAAATAGGTTGCTTAAATAGTATGTTTGTTGTATAAAAAGTTTTTAATTATTATTAATTTTTGTTTCATAATATTGCTTGTGGAGTGTGATTCATTTGAAATGGGTGGTAATGCTTATATTAATATTTTGTCCTTTAACGGTTAAAGGAGTAGAAGAAGTTTCTTCTTCTACAAAGTATTACAAGACTATTAGTTATGTTCCTAATGATATTGTTAATACAAAAAATGAAAAATTACAGTATACAGCAGAAATAACAGAACAAGAGTATGAAAGTGGAAAAGTAGATGATTTGTCTAGTTTAGCAGTGATTGAAACTACATATAAAAAAATGGTAGTTACTATATTTAAAAATGGTAATTATTATAGATATCAAAATGTTCTATATTGGACAGCAATTCCAAAAATAAGAAGTTATGATATTATTGGTATTGGTTTTTATCGTACTTTACAACCTAAAGGTAGTGCGGTATTTTCACAGTATTATTGTTATGCAAAAGATGATTGTTATTTGAGTTATGATATTAATAATAGAAGAACGTCTTCAGGAGGGGTAGGGATTAGTTTTAAATTACCTAGTGGAAATTTAACAGAACTAAAACAAACAATATATGTTGATATGCAAAAAAATACGGATGCCGAAGTATTAAGACAAGTTATTGTAGGAGATTATGCTCATGCTCAGAATGAGATAAATTTGGTGGAGGCGCGAAAGTTTGATATGAATTTAGCAGGAATTTATACTTATTCTTATCTTTATGATGATATGGGGATTGCTACTTTGAAATGGGAAGGTTGTTGGTAAAATAAAAAATTGCCGATAGACAATTTTTTTATTTAGTTTTTCTGTTAAATAGTTTATCAATGGAAAAAGGTTTATATATGTTTATTAATCCTTTTAAAGTACGAACAGAAATTAAGTATTTACCATTTTCATAGTTTGAATAGGCACCGATAGCGACGTTGATTTTTGATGCAATGTAATCTTGGGTTTTATTATTTAGTTTTCTTAATTCTTTTAGATTATTGCCGATGGATATTTTATCGATGATGATAGGTTGATATATTTTGTTTTCTTCGGTCAAACCAAAGAGATAATCGAGACTAATATTAAAGGAATTAGCATAATTTATTAAGTTTTTCATTGGAATAGTGTCATAGCCATTTTCATAACCACTAATTGTTTTGTTTGATACTCCTAGGATTAAAGCGACATCCTTTTCTTTCAACTCTAATTTTTCTCTAGTTTCTTTTAAACGTTTTTCCAACATTTTTATCACCTAGAGGTATTATTTCATTTAAAATGATGATAAAATCGAAAATCTGGGAAATGTGAAAAATATTTTTTTGTTTATTTTTAGGGAATTTTAACATTTTTTTAATTATATATATGAAGTTTATAATGATTTAAAAAGTTTTTTTTGAGATAATTAAGTGGAGTGGGAAGTAGTGTATATGAAAAAGCAGTGTATAACAAATGAAAATGTTGAAAGATCGAGAAGAATGAGTACTGAAAAGCTTGGTCAGTTTATTGCGTCTCTTAGGGTAAAAAAAGATATGACACAATTGCAACTTGCAGAACTTGTTGGCGTAAATAAAGGAACTGTTTCTAGATGGGAAAGTGGCAGTTATGCTCCAGATATTTTTCGTTTGATGAAACTTGCTAAAGTTTTAG
Source organism: uncultured Mycoplasmatota bacterium (assembly GCA_900552975.1). Lineage (GTDB taxonomy): Bacteria > Bacillota_I > Bacilli_A > RF39 > UBA660 > Coprovivens. The sequence continues at coordinate 2,472 of UWSL01000097.1, forward strand.
ATGTAACAGTTAATGATTTGCTATGTGGTGAAATAATTGATGAAAATTCAGATTTAGAAAATGATGAAGCTACATTAAAGGGAATTCAAATGTATACTACTTCTATAAAATATAAATGTATTAAAATTTTGGGATTTATACTTTTGCTTTTTGTTTTATCTTTAGGTTGCTTTTTGATTATTAAAGAACATAGTAAATGGGATGTTTATGATATTAAAGCTAATTCTAGTGAGATAAATTGTAATGGTCAATTAGTCTTTAATCGAAATAAAAAGATGTTTTTTCTAAAAGATATTAATTATGTTTCTGAAAATTATGGGACAGATAAAGAGCCATCTGCTAATGAGGTGACTTTGAAAATTTATTCGGGAACTGAAATGGTCTATAAGACTTCTTTTAAAAGTGACAAAAGTAAAAAAATACATGATTTTTTTGATTATTTAGATTTGTCATTTGAAAGTAATTTGCTTAAGTTAGATGAAAAATTAATTCTTTCGATTTATTATGAAAATTATAATAGTAAAGAGAATGGAAAAATTGATGTATTGTTTTCAGATTTTTAGGTGATGCTTAAACAGCTCCTTTGGTTGCGTAAATATCTCTTTGAATATTACTAAATGTTTTATAAACTTTAGGTATGAAAGGAGGAAATAGTTTTGCAAAAGAAAGGATTAAGCTTGATTCTTGCATTATTGTTAGTTGTACCATTTGCTGTTCATGCCAGTGATGAGGACTTTTATGTTGTTGCATCAGAGACAAAATATTATAAAACTATTCATTATGCTCCTGAGGTTTCAACTTTTAGTGATGATTCTAATGCTTTATATAAGACAGTAGAAATAAGTAAAGATGAGTATGATGCGGTAAATACAGATGACAATGCTGTAGAACCTTGTGATGCAACAGGTATATCTACAGAATATAAGTATATGGAAACAAGTATTTTAGCTAATGGAAGTCATTATCGTTATAAAAATATTCTTCTTTGGAAAAAATATCCTAAAACAAGAAGTTACGATATAATGTCAATTGGTTATCCAAGTAATGTTAAACCATATATGGCAGGAACTTTTAGTCAATATTATTGTATTGCAGGTGGAAGTTGTAAAACAGAAAGTAATGGTTCATTTTTAAATTTTGATAATGCAATTGGTGTTTCATTTAAGTTGCCTTCTGGAACATTGACATCATTAAAAGAAACTTTATATTTTGATGTTAAGAAAAACACAAATGCAACTATTACCGCACAATCAGCATCAGGTGATTATGCACACGCCCAAAAAACAACGACACTTACAGAATCCAAAAAATATTCAGCAAGTACTTCTGGTATTTATTTAGCTTCTTCAGTTAGAAATAAATACGATGAAATTCCAGAAGCGCATGTTTCTTGGAATGGTTCTTGGTAAAAAAAATCACTTCGGTGATTTTTTTTTGCAATTATAACAAATTTCATTGTTGCGTGGTCTGTTGCATAGGACGTTTGAGGCTAGTTGCATAAATAATCATAAAGATTGTTTATATGGTAATTGATTTTATTGTGGTAAAAAGATTATGCTAATGTCATGGGGTAAACAAAGAGGTGATAGGTATAAGTTAAAGACTTTAATTTCAAAGGTGGAAGTATTTAAAATTATAAAATTATTTAAAGATTTTTTATCTATGTATAGTTCGATAATTTTATACGAAGTTTTGGCGACAGTAAGAATTATAATATAAAAGATGAAAGTTGGTGCAAAGGTGAGTAATGATGAAGTTATAATGGAGTTAGGAATTGATGAATTAACAAATGCAGATGTTTATTTTAAGAAAATTACTGATTGTTTAGAAGTTTGTTATTTGAAAAATCGAGTCGATAAACCACTAGGCTTCTATTGGCATAGTTTTGCTACTGATTTTGAATTAGCTTTTAAAGAAGCAAAAAAAATTTATAAATACATATTTGGTAAGGAAAAATATCCTTTATATATTGATATAGAAATACCTAATTATTATGGTCAAAAAAAGAAAAGAATACTAAAAGAAGTTATCAAAGGATTTTGTACATTTTTTGAAGAGAAAGGATTAATAGCCAATGTTGCTTCTAATACTTTATGGTTTAAAATTTTTGTAACTTATAATAAAAAAGTAACGAAAAGTTCTTTATTAAAAGAATGGAAAAATCTAAAAGCTTTATATTGCAATTATAATGAATTAGAAGGTGATTATATATTTGATAAAAGGAACAATGGTCTTAACAGAAATGAATTATTTATATAAAAATGGCAAAAAATAAAAAAGAAATACTATTAATCAAGTATAATATATAAGTAGAACTTGTATATTAGAGGTGATTACATGAATAATAGTAGTTACATTTTTATAGATAATGAGGAAAATATAGAGGGAATATATTGTCGTTGTTATGGTAGTTTAAAAAAATGTGGATTTATTTTAAATTACTATTATAAAGATATAAATAAAATTAAAAGACTTATAGATTTGGGTAATATATATTTATTAGGTAAAAAAATTAATCCTGATAAGTTGATAGCTCATAATTTTAAATATAAAGAAAGACAAAAAAATGTTACTTTAGCTTATTACCGTGATGAAAATTATGAAAAGAGAAAATATGTTTTTAAAAATAAAAAAAAGTTTTTTGAATTTATAAAGAGTGAAAATAGAGTAAATGAGTTTTATTTATATGATATAGAGAAGAAAAAATGGTTTTATTTAAATAAAAAAATAAAATTAGAATTTGAGTTATTGGAAAATATATTAATAAAAAATAATAAAATTATAGAAGTAAATGAGTATGAAGATCAATTAATAAAAAAATATACAAATGAAAACATGAAAAAGAAACCTAACACATCATT
>UWSL01000098.1 GCA_900552975.1 uncultured Mycoplasmatota bacterium
GCTTACTTAATAGAACATAATCATTTTTATAATAAGTAATATAAATTACAATTTATAGTTTAGATTATGGTAGGACTTATTAATAAAATGATAGGTCTTTTTTTATGGAAGAAGGTGGTAATATAGCAACAACAAGTTTATGGAAAGTCGGAGGTAATTTAAAAGGAACAATAGATTATATAGAAAATGAAGAAAAAACTAAAATACCTATTGATTCTTTAGAAACAACATTAAATTATGCAGAAAATTCTAATAAAACAGAGAAACAACTTTATGTTACAGGTATTAACTGTAATGTTGATAGTGCTTTAAAAGAAATGAATGAAGTAAAAAAGTCTTTTGGTAAGGAAAAAGGAATAGTGGCTTTTCATGGTTATCAATCTTTTAAAGAGGGTGAAGTAACACCAGACGAGGCACATAAAATAGGAATTGAGCTTGCTAATGAAATGTGGGGAGATAGATTTCAAGTAGTTGTTACAACACACTTAAATACTAACCATATTCATAATCATTTTGTAGTTAACTCTGTATCTTTTGTTGATGGTAGGAAGTTTAATAGTTGTAGAAAATCAACAGCACTCCTAAGAAACCTAAATGATAGAATATGTGAGGAACATGGATTATCTTTTCTAGAAGAAAAAGAAATTCCAAATAGTCATATTAATTTTAAATACTATTTAGGATATGATAATTATTCTACTAGAACAAAAAGAGATGTGGATAATGCAATTAGGAATGCTACTACTTATGAAGATTTTATTAGTTTATTAAATAAACAAGGTTATGAAGTAATTAATAGATATGGTAAGTTATCCGTTAGAAGTAAAAACTATAAAAGAAATATTAGAATTGAAAGACAATTTGGTGATGATTATACTATTAAATCTATAATAGAAAGAATTAAAACAGAAATACCAGATGCTATACCTACATTTGATAAAGAAGTAGTAAGGTATACTAGAGAAAAAAGAAAATCACATGGATTAATTGGCTTATATAAATATTATTGTTATCTGTTAAAAATATTTCCTAAAAACATTAGAAAATATAGTATTACTTATGAGATGAAAGATGATATTTTAAAATTAGAAGAATATAACAAAGAAATAAATTTCCTTGCTAAGAATAATATAAATTCTAGCGAGGATTTTTTTAAGTTTAAAGAAAGTGAGATTGATATGATTGAAAAGTTAAAGGATGAAAAAAAGAAATTACAAGATCAAAAATATAGAACTAAAAATCCTAAAGAGTTAAAAAGAATTGAATTGAAGATTGATGAATTAAATCAAAAAATTAAAGATATGAATGATGAATTAAATATATGTAAAAATATAGAATTACATGAAGAAGAAATGAATAAAAATTTAGATAAATATGAAAGTGAGATGAATGAAAATGAGCGAATCAAGTGAAGCAGCAGAACAAATGGTTAGAATGTCTTTAGAAGGAGTAGAAGTTGCTTGTAGAGTAACAGGTAGTAGTGCTAAAGAATTAGCAGTATTAATTTATACTATTGCTAGTTCAAAAGAAAAAACAGCAGGTAAAGCAAAACTATCTAATATGATAAAGTCTGGTAAACCACTAACGGTATTTTCAATTAGAAATGATGATTTAGAAAGATTTCAAAAAGAAGCAAAGACTTATGGTATTTTATATTCAGCCCTTATTGATAAGGGTAATAAAAATATGGATGGTTTAGTGGATGTCGTGGTTAGAAAAGAAGATGCTTCAAGAATCAATAGAATTGTTGATAGATTTAAACTTGCAACTTTTGATAAAGCCCAAATTATATCAGATATTAATAAAACAAAGAGTGATATAAACCCCAATTTAAGAAAGACAAAGACAAGCCCTCAGTCAAAGCCTTTCTCAAAGAGCAAAAATTCTTCCGAGGTGGAGGGTTCTAAAAAGAAACCATCTGTTCGTGCTGAATTAAATAAGTATAAAGATGAGATTAAAAATCAATCTAAAAATACTAAAGCAAAAACACCTAAGGTTAAGAATAAGACACCTAAAGCAAAAGAAAGAAGTTGATTAAATGAAAGAAGTTAGAGTATTAGAATTAGATAAATATGAATATGGGATTATAGTTAATGCTTTAAATGAATTTAGAAATAATCTAATTAAAGAAGAAAGAGAAACTTCTGCAATTGATGAATTGCTATTAAAGATTCTTGAAACACCTTTAAAAAAAAGAATGTTCCCAAGAGCCTATGTAGAAGAAAGATAAAATAATGAAGAAATTAAGTAAATTAGATAAATTACTTATAATTAGTGGTTTTCTAGTTATAGTATGGTTAGCAATAATCTTAACGCCATTATTAAGTAATGGATTATTTTATACAATAGAAAATATTAATAAAATAAATATTTTAAATGTTTCATTTACTAAAGATACTTTAAAAGTAATATTAATATTTAGTATATTGTATTTCTTTCTTATATTGATGATTAAGGAACAAGCAAAAAACTATCGAAAGAAAATAGAATATGGAAGTGCTAACTGGGGTGATTATAATAATATTAATAAAAAATATGAACAAATACCTTTTGAAAGCAATAAGATATTAACAGAACATATTTCTATTGGATATGATGCTCATAAGCATAGAAGAAACTTAAATACTATAGTAGTTGGTGGAAGTGGTGCTGGTAAAACAAGGTTTTATGCTAAACCTAATGTTATGCAGGCAAACACTTCTTTTGTTATATTAGATCCTAAAGGTGAGATTAAAAGAGATACTGGTTATTTACTAGAGAAAAAAGGATATAAAATAAAAATATTAGATTTAATAAATATGGATTTATCTTATTGTTATAATCCATTTGTCTATATAAAAGATGATAATGATGTTCAAAAGTTAGTAACTAATCTATTTAAGTCAACAACACCTAAAGGTGCTATGAGTCAAGATCCATTCTGGGATACTGCTGCTGAAATGTTATTACTTGCTTTAATGTTTTATTTAAAATATGAAGCCCCAGAAGATGAACAAAATTTTCCTATGATTATGGAAATGTTAAGAGCAGGAGAAGTTAAGGAAGATGATGATAATTATAAATCACCACTAGATATGTTGTTTATGAAATTAGAAGATAGAGAACCAGAACATATTGCTGTTAAATATTATCATGATTACCATTCAGGGGCTGCTAAAACTTTAAAATCTATTCAAATTACACTTGCATCTAGGTTAGAAAAATTTAACTTAGATAGTCTTGCAAGACTTACACAAACAGATGAATTAGATTTAGAAAGTTTAGGAGAAGAAAAGACTGCTTTATTTGCAATTATACCTGATAATGATACAAGTTTTAATTTTCTTGTGTCTATTTTATATACGCAAATATTTCAAAGTCTATTTTATCTAGCAGATCATAAATATCAAGGTAGTTTACCAGTTCATGTTCACTTCTTAATGGATGAGTTTGCTAATGTTCATTTACCAGATGATTTTGAAAAGATACTATCAACAATGAGAAGTAGAAATGTATCAGTATCAATTATCCTACAAAACTTAGCTCAACTTAAAGCATTATTTGAAAAGCAATGGGAATCTATTGTAGGTAACTGTGATGAGTTTTTATATTTAGGTGGTAATGAACAATCAACTCATAAATATGTATCAGAACTACTGGGTAAAGAAACAATAGATACAAATACTTTCCAAAGAACTTACGGTACTCATGGATCATATTCAACTAATTATCAAAATACAGGAAGAGAATTACTTACTCCAGATGAGGTAAGAAAGCTTAATAATGAAGATTGTATTTTATTTATAAGAGGTGAAAAGCCAATCCTTGATAAAAAATATAATCTATTAAATCATCCCAATATTAATTTAACTCCAGATGGTAAAGGCAAACCATATATACATGGACTTATTACGGATTCTATCGGTGAGTTAGAACTTACTAGTATTGATGAAAATACTAGTTATTTTAATTTAGAAGAAATAAAAAATAATTATGAAGTGGTTTATTCAGAAGATATGGATAAATATTTAGAAAGAAGGCATAAAGATGAAAAAGAAAATGAATCTAAGGAAAATAGAGAAGATACTAAAAGTAGTTAATGTTGGTGCTGTGTTACTTATGATAAGTACACCTGTTTATGCAGCCGAAGATCCATTGTCGGTAATTAACAACTTATCAACATTTATTTTTGGTGTTATAAGAGCAATAGGAATGATTATTACTGGTATGGGAATATTACAATTTGGACTTGCTATTAAATCACATGATCCATCACAAAGAGATAATGGATTAATATCTATTGCTGGTGGTATCTTAATAGTATTTTCTAAAACTATATTAGATTACATCATAGGGTAGTGAAAATTATGAGTGATAATTGGATAGTACAAAATATAGAGAATGCACTAGATACTTGGAATAGTAAATTATCAGAAATATGGACTCTTATTACTCAAACACCAGAAACTTTTAAAGATGGTGCTATATGGAATGTAATAAAAACTATATATGGTTCAATGCAAGCCATAGGTCTAGCACTTCTAGTATTATTTTTTGTTGTAGGAATGTTAAAAACTTGTGGTTCAATAGAAGAAGTAAAGAAACCAGAAAAAGCATTTAAGTTATTTATAAGATTTGCTGTTGCAAAAACAATTGTTACTTATGGAATGGATTTAATGCTTGCTATATTTAATATAGTACAAGGAGTTATTTCTAATATAATGACTACTGCTGGTATTACTGGTTCAACTAATTCTGTATTACCACAAGGAATTATTACTGCTGTTGAAAGTTGTGGATTCTTTGAATCCATACCATTATGGGCAATAACTATTATAGGTAGTTTAGTAGTTATGGTGTTATCGTTTATTATGATAATGACTGTGTATGGAAGATTTTTTAAGTTATATTTGTATACTGCTATTGCACCAATACCTTTATCTTCATTTGCTGGAGAACCTACACAAAATATTGGTAGAAGCTTTCTAAAAAGTTATACTGCTGTATGTTTAGAAGGAGCAATAATAATTCTATCTTGTATTATATTTAGCTTGTTTGCATCTTCTCCACCTGTGGTGGATTCATCAGCAACTGCTGTTACTCAAGTTTGGAAATATCTAGGAGAGTTAATTTTCAATATGTTAGTGCTTGTTGGAACAGTTAAATTATCTGATAGAATCGTCCATGAAATGATGGGATTATAAGTCGAAATATGGTATAATAATACATACTAAGAAGATATGTACAAATAGTAATTTGTCGGGTAAATGTTAAGACTCTTTGACAAAGTTCCAAAGTCCTTTGGTAGATTTGTTAATTG
>UWSL01000099.1 GCA_900552975.1 uncultured Mycoplasmatota bacterium
AAAAATAAGTAATAATTATAATAAAAATTTTATATAGAAGGAGTTTTTTATGAGTAAATTATTGATGTTAGGAACTGGCCATGGAATGGTCAAAAAAATGTATAATGCATGTTTTATTATTCAAAATGAGGAAGGAAATTTTTTAATTGAGACTGGTGGTAGTGCAGAAATTTTAAATAGGTTAGACTATTTTGGAGTTCAAGCTTCTGAAATAAATAATATTTTTATTTCTCATAGTCATATTGATCATATTATGGGGCTTATTTGGCTTTTTAAAAGTTTAAGTAGTTCTCTTTCTTTAATAAAAGATAAAATTCATGTATATGCTAATGATGATGTTATAGACACTATAGAAAAATTGATGAGTTTACTTTTACCGGTTAAATTGATTGATTTACTTTTGACTAAAATTGAGTTAATAAAGCTTAAAAATAATGAAAAAGTGAAAATAAATGGGTGTGAATATTTGTTTTTTGACTTGAATGCTAGTTCTTGTAAACAATTTGGATTTGAAGTAGTAATAGATGAAAAAAAGATGTTCTTTTTAGGCGATGTTACGTTAAATAAAAATTTATATTCACGAATTATTAATAGTGATATTGTTCTTCATGAAGCTTTTTGTTTAGATGAAGAAGAAAAAAAATTTGGTGCTTATTCTAAGCAACATTCAACGGTAAAAAGTGTTTGTGAAGTAATGGAAAAATTATCTGTTAAAAAATTGATTTTATTTCATACTGAAGAAACACATGGAGCTGAGCGTCAAAAACTATATTTGAATGAAGGAAAAAAATATTTTCATAAAATGCTACTTGTTCCTAACGATTTAGAAACTATAGATTTAGACGTTATTGATAAAGTAGGAGCAATTATTTTAAAAGATAAGAAAATTTTAGTTCAAAGAAAAAAGAATAACCGTAAAGAATGTATAATCCCTGGAGGTAAAAGAGAACAATTAGAGAGTGATTTTCAAACTTTACAGAGAGAATTATTTGAAGAAATAACAGTGGAGGTAAAGAAGGCTACTTACTTTGGTGATTATGATGACCTGGCAGTTTTTTCTAATAAACCATTACATGTTTGTGTTTATTTGGTAGATATATCAGGAAAGATAAAATGTAATAATGAAATAAAGGAAGCGATATTTATTGATCGAAATTATAAAGAAAAAGAAATAGAAGTTGGCAGTATTTTGGGTGATTATGTTATTCCTGATTTAGTGAAAAGAGGTTTAATGTAGATGAATGATATTAAACAAATGAAAAATGATTTAAAAAATATGATGTCTGATTTTCGTTTTAAACATAGTCTTTTAGTAGCTGATGAAGCAGTTTTATTAGCTAAAAGATATGGAATAGATAGTAATGAAGCATATGAAACAGGTTTGTTACATGATATAGCAAAAGAAGTTTCAAGTTCAGAAAATGAAAGAGTAGTCAATAAGTATCACTTATCGAATGAATGGTTAATGCCTAAAAATGCTAATGTTTTACACGCAATAATAGGTTCATATATAGCGAGTGAAAAGTATGATTTAAAAGAAGAAGAAATTTTGGCAATCAGATATCATGCAATTGGTGATGAAAAGATGGATTTATTGGCAAAGATTATTTTTATTGCTGATAAAATAGGTCGTCATAACTTAAATGATAATTTACTAAAAATTAAAAAATTAGCTTATCAGGATATTGATGAGTCATTAAAGGAATTTCTAATTTATCAATCAAATATTTTAGAAAAAAATGGAGGACAACTTCATCAGAATACTATCAAATTGTTAAAAAAATTAGAAAAAAAAGTTAATACTTAAAATAGTATTTCTTTTGTTAAAAGAAAATGATAAAATACACTTGATTGCAAATATTTAGGAGGGATTAAAGTGGAATATAATAAAATAAAAGATGCTAGCAGAATTGTTGGAAGAAGTAATTATGTTGTTGCTAATCCACAAAGTTGTAAAAATAAATGGTCATCAATATTTGGAAATAAAAATCCAATATGTTTAGAATTAGGAATGGGAAGAGGCGAATTTATAATAAATATGGCTAAAGCTTTTCCTAAAATAAATTTTATAGGTCTAGAAATAAATGATTCGCAAATGGTAAAAGCAGTTGAAAGGCTTAGAAATCAAAATTTAAATAATTTAAGATTAATTAATGCAGATGCAATGGATATAATTAATATTTTTGGAAAAGAAATAGATACAATATATTTAACATTTTCTGAGCCATGGCCCAAAAAAATAGATGAAAAGAAAAGATTTACACATTTAAATTATTTAAAATTGTATGATCGAATTTTCGAAAAAAATAAACATATAATTTTAAAGACTGATAATAAGGGATTGTTTGCTTATTCACTTGAAACTTTATCTCAATATTGGTATTCATTTAATAGAGTTAGTTTAGACCTTCATCATGATGAAAAACCTATTCAAAATATTATGACAGATTTCGAAAAGAAATATTTTGAAGAAGGAAGACCTATTTATTATGTAGATGCTAAGTTTGATGAATAATAAAAAAGCATGTTTTACTTATGTGAGTGAAGTTGTAATATCTTCTTTTTTTCTATATGTATCGTCTTCTATACTAATATCCTTTTGGGTATACTTGTGTGTTATATTATTATTTTTAATGTTTGTTAACTTTTTTATTAGATAGTAAGTTTTAACTAAAAGCTTATATGTTATATCTTTAAGTTCATTTTTATATATGGTATAATTTTTTTAGAATGTTATGTTTATAAAGGATGAAATGAATGAAAAAGAAGTTAATAGTATTAGTTTGTCTTAGTATTTTGATAATTGGATGTAAAAATCAAGTAACAACTTTACCAGCACAAGAAGAAAATAATGAAGTAGTAAGCAAAAAAGAAGTTTCTTTATTGATAAAAGATGGGACTTTAAGTAAAAAAGGAGTTACATTAATTTTAAAAAATGATTTGGATGAAGAAGTGGACTATGGGGCTTCTTATGCAATAGAAAAGAATAATGGGGGAAAATGGGAAAAATTAGACGGATCTTTAGATTTTGTTTTAGTTCTTTATAAGTTGGAAGCTCATAAAAGTGCAGAGTTAGAACTTGATTGGGAGAAAGGCTATGGAATTTTAGATAGTGGTACATATCGAATTATTAAGCAAATTAGTTATAAAAATGCAAATGATGATTATAAGACAATTGATGTAGCTGCTGAATTTGTTATCAAGTGATTTTTTTTCGAAAATGAAGTATATGAATAAATGAAATTTTATGAAAGAAACATAAAGATAATTTTTAAAGGTTTAGATAATTATATATATTCTAATAAAATTGTTTATATTGAAGATAAAAATGGAAAAATTTTGTTTCAACAACGTGGTCAGAAATCGCATGATGGAAATGATTGGCTGATGTTATTTTAATAGAGGCTAAGAGAATGTATCATCTTTGCAGGAAAGATATAAAATGGAATTTTATTGTTTTTTTTAGTCAATATAATGGTAGTGAAATAAAAATTATGGAGTTTGATAAATGCTTGGAATATAGATTTTTTAAATTTTTTGAGACACAAAATTCAGAGTTAGTTACGGAAAGGTGTAAATATTTAATTAACACTTTGAAAGAAATAACAAAATAAAAAACAAATACTTTTATAGGTGTTTGTTTTTTATTTTGTTATTTAATAATTTGTTTAACATTTTATTATTGCTTTCTAAATTTGATATTTCGATATGATAATAACTATCAACATCTAATGGATAAGTTTTAATGTTAAATCCATCTATTTGATCATCAATTCTTTTTATTAATGTGGTAATATTGTTAAACATGCGACTTAGAATTTCGTTGCTTTTACTTGTAGTATTTGCACGATAATATTTTTTATAACGATTAAATAAGAAATCTGGAACAACAATATTTTTAATATTATGATCATTTAAGATTTTTAAAAACATTGCTAAAATAAGAACAAAACTTGGTGAAATATTGCGATGTTCTTTTGTTCCATGATTGACTTGATTGACAATGTTTTTATACTCTTGTTTATGATTTTCACAAATTCGTCCACGACCAATTTGAACAGCATAAATAAAACAAGTTCCATTATCATCTATGGCATATCTAATTAAAGGTAGATTGTATGTTTTATTATTACATATCATGGAAAAAGTCATTATATATGGTGTTTCTAAACCAAAACATTCATTTTCTCTTTGGGCTAAAAAGATTGTGTTTTGATACTTAAATATTTTAGTTGGAGTTTTATATTCTTCTAAATTATGATCTTTAAAAAAACTTATTCTGGTTTCAATATATTTGTTTAAATCACAAGCGTCAGAAGCAGTTATATTAAAAAGCATAATGTTAAAAATGTATGATAAGTCTTGATAATCAGCTAATTCTAAATCATTTTCTTTATTAAAATCATTGATTGCATTAATATATTCTATTAATAAATCGTTAAAATACTCTAAATTTGGAATTGTAACTGCTGTTTTATAATGTTTTTCTTCTTCACGTGGTGTAATGATAGCTTTATTATTATTTATTGATATTGTATATTTACCTTTTTTTTGAATTTCCTCAAAGAAAAAATTACTAATATTTTTATTGTTTTTTTTCATAAGTTTCACGTCCGTGACGTATTTTATCATTTTTTGAATGAATAAGCAATTATTAATTATGGTAGTTTATGTGATAAAATATAATTATAATGTAATTTTAACGGATGGTGGAAAATGATTAATATAAATAAAATTAAGCAAAATATAAAATTAATTTCAGAAAAAGAAAATGGTTTAAATATTGATAGTATATTTATTGAGCAAAAAGATCAAAAAGATATTATATTTTATAAGGAAGAATCATTACATGAGTTACGTAGTTGTGCTAAGCTACTAGTAGCGATGGCTGTTGGAATTGCTATTGAAAAAAAGATGTTTAATTTAGATACATTAATTTATCCAGCAATTAAAAATGTAGTAAATATTAAAAATAAAGATAATTTAGAGAAAATAAAAAAGTGGACAATTAGAAATTTATTAACTCATACTACGGGGTATGAAGAACAAATGATGTCTGAAAGATATATTGAGAATATTGATAAAAATGACTTGTTAAATTATGCGCTTAATTATGACATTCTATATAAAGTTGGAGAAAGATTTGCTTATAATAATGTAGAACCTTTTATAATATCTGTTTTTTTTCAAGAACAATTAGGAATAAATTTAAGAGATTTTATTAATGAAAATATCTTTTTAAAGCTTAATATAAAAGAATTTGAATGGGAAAATTATGGAAAA
>UWSL01000100.1 GCA_900552975.1 uncultured Mycoplasmatota bacterium
AATTTATTTAAAAGGTACTTAAAGCTTTTTAACGACTTGATAACTGAAAAAAATAAGAAAATATCAATCACTAAATTATTAATTTTATAAACAAAACTTTCTATGATAAAAATAAAAAGAACAATTAAACTAATTACATTAGTTAAAATAAAACTCATTTTAAAAGAAAATACTTTATTTAATAAACTATTAATAAACTTACTACCATCCAAAGGAATTATTGGTAATAAATTAAATAATAAAATAGTCTTATTATAAAAAGAAAATATTTCATAAGTACTACTAGCTATATATCCATCAAAAAAAAGAGTTCGAAAAATTATTGCTAAAATAAGTTGGGCTACAATTCCCGCTAAAGACCAAATGATTTCTTTGTATATTCTTTCATGAATCTTTTTATTTACATAAGTTATTCCCCCAAAGGGGAATATAATAACTTTTATAATATCTATTTTAAACAACTTAAAAGTTATAACATGTCCAATTTCATGACCAATTACAATAATTAAAATTATAAAAATATATTTAACATAACCAGCCAACAAAGCCATTAGAATAAGTAACCATGTTGTATAATGTATTTCTAACTTACTTAAAATAGTTTTCATAAGAAATATATTCATTATCTTTTACAAACGTTAATTTTACTTTATCACTATTACTTATTCCAAGAATATGCCCTCTACTTACATAATCATATAAAGCATTATCGGTAACTATAACATTACTATACCAAATGTCTACTCCATCATTACCTTGTACTATTATTGTATCTCTTAAGTTATCTTTTGTACCTATAAAAACAATAATCCCCGAATTCAAAACTGGTACTGAAGCGCCATTTTCTAATACTACATTATAACCATTACCATCTTTACTAATACTTTTATACGTAAAATTTTCCAAAAAAACTAATTTATCTTTATTTTCTACTTTTACTTTACCAATCATTTTATCATAAAAAGCATTAAATTTTTGATAATCTATCGTTTCCTCTAAAATATATTTTTTAAAATAAGACTTGTTTTTTTCATTCCAATTAACATAAATAAAACTACCCAAAATAATTATTATCGTTAATAACAACTTTGTCAAAATAAAACTTAAATTATTATTTTGTTTTTTCTTTAAAGCCATTTTATCACCAATAAATTATATGCTTTATTTTAATTTAAATAACTTTTCCATCAACAAACAATAAATAACATAACTCACTAAGCCTTCTAAAAAAACATATAAATAACTAGCTAAAGGACTACTTCCTAAGAAAAACAATATATTAAAATAAATTATAAAAACTAACAAATTTTTAGGCCAATAATATTTTTTCTTAATTTTCAACTTTTTTAACACTAAATATAAAATAACTAGAATTATTGTATTATAAAGATACCCATGAAATATTACATCTAAAAAAATTCCTGCTATTATAACACTAGCCAATTTATTTTTATCAAGTTCCCATACTATAAAATACGTTTTAATTGGTAACAAACACGTCATAAAATAATCTATAAGTAAACTTAATATAATCATATTTCACCTTTTATTATTGCTATATAATTTAAATTTTTATTATTTACTAAATTAACTTTAGCTTCCTTACCCAAGGCATTACTATCCATTTTGACACTTGTTACTTCGCCAACTAATAAACCAGCAGGAATTTTGGACAATCCAGATGTATAAACAACATCTCCTTCTTTTACTTCACTATATTTATCTAACATTGTAATTTTACCCATCGATAAGTTTCCATATGTATCAGTTAATTTAACCGATACATTATATTCACTGGTTAACAATTTAACAATTGACGTCTTTTTATCACTATCTAAAATAACGCCTATTAAGCCTTCTTGATTAACTACAGCCATTCCTTCTTCTATTCCATCCTGAGTTCCCTTATTAATAACTACTTCTTTATAAAAATTATGAATATCTCTAATAACTACTTTTCCTATAACATAATCATAATCATCTAAAGAAAAAGAAATTTTTTCTTCCATCTCCATTATCTGTTTTCGTAATCTATTATTTTCACTTCTTAAAAAATTAAGTTCTACTAAATTACTATTATCAACCCGTAAAAAATCCAAACTAAAACTAATACTATAAATTGCAATAAGTAAGCCAATAATTAATAAATAATTACGAACTTCTTTCATTTTCTTTTTCAAATAGTTCACCTTGCTTTTCTAAATAACTATAAAATCCTTCACGTCCAATAATTAAATGATCCAAAACAAAAATTCCCATTAAACGACCAATTTTAATCATTTCATTTGTCATTATTGTATCTTGATAACTTGGCACAATACTTCCACCCGGATGATTATGAACTAAAATTAAAAATGAAGCATTATTTTTAACAGCTTCTCTAAAAATATCTCGCGGATAAACATTACTTTGATTAACTGTTCCAATAAACAAGATTTTTTTCTGAATTAGTTCTTTTCGATTATTTAAGTAAAGACAAATCATCTTTTCTTGTAATTCATTTTCCATATCATAACGAACTAAATCATAAACATCCAAAGAACTTCTAATTTTTAAAACTAAACTACTTTTACTAATACTTCTTTTTCCTAATTCTAAAGCAGCTAAAAGACTTAAAGACTTAGCTATTCCAACACCTTTGATTGCTGCTAAAGTTTTATAATTTATATTAGCCAAGTCATGAACATCATAGCTTCTTAAAATATCAAAACTTAATTCTTTAACACTTTTATTTTTAGTTCCACATCTTAATAAAATACTTAGTAATTCTTCATTACTTAACGCCTCAACTCCATAAAGCATCAATCTTTCTCGCGGTTTTTCATTACTTGGTAAATCTTTTATTAAATAACTCATAAACTTTCTTGATATTTATGTAATATATCTAAATTAATCGTCCCATACGTTTCAGTAGAACTTTTTAATAACATTTTTTCATAAGAATTTATACTATCAGTAAATTTATTATTAACAGTTATATCTTTAAGATAATAATTAAGTCCAATCTCCTTATAATAACTTTCTAACTTTTTTATAACTTCATCATCTGTTAATAAAGCTACATATACACGATAGACATCTCCATCATTTATAACAACTCCATTATTACGTAAAGCTACTCTAGATGCATTATCATAGTTTGAAAAAACGCCTACTTGAAAAGCTTGAGCTTTAGTATATTCAATATCATTACTTCCTCCTTTAATTATTTTGTCTTTTAAAAAATAAAAAGATAGTCCACCACCAATCGCCAAAGCAAACAAACTAAATAATAATACTTTCTTCATCCTTATCACCTACAACCAAAATAACACATTATTCTCTAAAAAAATGTCGATTAGTTTCACTATATATATTATTTATTATTTTACTTTTTCCTTTAAAAAAACGACAAGTTTTAAAAACTTATCGTTTAAATCTTTTTGATACTTTAGATAAAGCATATGGAACACTACGGACAATTCCGTTCGTCTTTATAGAAGAAACTGTTTGATACATACTTTCTTCGGCATTTTTTTGTCTAAAAAATTTGAATATATTTTTTTGAACTTGAATAAGATCAGTAATATCTGTACAATTCACTATTAAAAAAGATAATAATGACGGTGGTAATAATTCCACATTATCAAGAATTGCATCATGATCAATAATTAAAATATCATCTTTTCTTTCCAAAAAAGGATACTTACTTCCTATTGCTGAGTATATTTCTTCTAAATATTCAAAATTTCCATAAACAATGTTCTGTACTTTATTTGGATTCTCCGCAAATGCCATTCTAGTATCACCATAATAGGATAATCCACATAACTTTATATATAAATCACGTAAACTAGTCCTTGGTAGTGATAATAAACAAGCAACTATTAAAGCTGATTCTCTATCTTTCAAAATAGCATTTGATATTTTTTTATTACTTTTAAGTTCCAAAGTTGGTTTATGAAATCGTCCTGCTAAAAAAATATTTTCCCATGAATTTAAACCTCTTATAAAATCCTTTTCTTCTATAACACCATATTTAAAAACTTCACCATTACTTTTTATATTACTAACATACGTAATTTTATTTAAACCCTTAATTCTTTTTATAGAAGCAACAGATAAATATACTTTTCCAATTAAGCTATAATCTTCTTTATTAATTGTCAAATTATCTGTATGCCACTTTTTTAAATCCTCGACAATCAAAATCAAATCATTTTGCGGCTTTTTACCATGATAATTACTTTGTAAAAAAACTCCTGATCCATAGCCATAAGCTCCAACAACTTCTGGCCTCTCGCCAACAAACTCTTCCAACACTTCTTTTTTTGTCATCTTTTATGGTTCCTTTCTATAATAACCACTTATAAAGACTAACACTTACTATTTGCTAATACCTTCATTTTATCTTTATTACTTTTATTATTTTTCTTATCTTCTTCCAAAGTTATTGTTAGAAATAATTTCCTAAAGTTTCTAATATATAAATACATATTATCTTTCATTTTTATCATCTCCTATCTCTAATAATTCCATCTTTTTTTCCATATCTATCAAACTACTCATTTCATCATCAACTTGATTTAATTCATCACTCATTTCATACAATTTTTTATAAATTTCATCTGTACAAAACTCTGATTTATAACTAAGTTTATGATCTAAACTAGCCCATAAATCCATTGCTAATGTTCTTATTTGTATTTCTGCTTTAACATATGTTTTTTCATTAATTAATTCAACAGGAACTTCTATTATCATATGATAACTTCTATAACCACTAGTCTTTGGATTGTTAATATAATCTTTTTCGTTAATTACTTTTATATTCTTTGATTTTTTTAAAATATCAATAAGCTCATAAACATCTTCTTTAAAAGAACAAATTATTCTAACGCCTATAATATCATTAATATAATTAATAACATTTTCAATTGTAAAATCTAAATTGTTTTTTCTTAATTTATTAATTATACTATCTGCTGTTTTTATACGCGTTTTAACATGTTCAATTGGATTATATTTCTTTATATACTTAAAATCATCATTAATAATTTCAATCTGAGTTTCCAAAATCTTTAAAGCTGAAATATATTTAATCATAATATTATCTAATTTTTCTAATTCACTAGTATAATTATCCATACAAAATTCCTCTCTATAATAAAATTATAGCATATGATTAAAAATAAATAAATAATATTTAAAAATTTTAGTTAATAATGTAGTCAACTTAAAAAGG
>UWSL01000101.1 GCA_900552975.1 uncultured Mycoplasmatota bacterium
ATTCATCTCATCCATAATGGCCAGGCCAATATAGGATATCCAGATGGTCACGTCAGTTCTTTAAATGATGGCAACCTTTGGGAAAGTACACAAAAAGTACGTGTTGTCTATTTAGAAAACGGTTTCCTGAGGCAGCGTTGATTTTTAAAGCATTAACTATAGATTTATTTTTGCTTTCAGGATTAGTAATAGAATTAATATAATTTATATAAAATGGTAAATTTTCATGAATGTCATAAGCCAGATATTC
This sequence comes from uncultured Mycoplasmatota bacterium, assembly GCA_900552975.1. GTDB lineage: Bacteria > Bacillota_I > Bacilli_A > RF39 > UBA660 > Coprovivens. The sequence goes on from UWSL01000101.1 coordinate 251, forward strand.
AAGTGTATCATAAGAAGCCAATTTAAAATCAATTATATCAACATCTTTTAAAGCTTTATTCTTTTTAATTTTTATTTGTTGTTTTATTTTTGCTAATTCTTTGTCATAGATAGGGAAAAGTTCAGATGAAGCAATTGATTTTAAATATTTTTTAATAACATCGATTTCTAAAATAGTAAATTCTTCATTGCTTTGGCCAATAACATGTTCACTTTTTTCTTGGACATTAAAATCTTCTAATTCTGTTTCTTTATATGTAATGTTTAGGAAATAACCTTGTTTTACTATTGATATTTCAAACAAAGTCTCACTATTATTTATGGAAGTTACACCAACTATTAAAATATTAGGACCTATTATATTGATTGATTTCTGTAGTAATTCATTAGAATTTCTAACACGTCCAGTAAACGATACATAAGGTTGTTTTAGAGACATTGAAGTTTCAGTGTAATTATCTAAAAATTGATTTTCTTTGTTAGTAGAATAACGATGATATGAGTAATAGTAGAGTCCTCTAGCAAAATCAACTACTTTAGTAACTTTTTGATCAGATGGTGTTTCTTCATGGTAAGTATAATTTTCGGTTAAAGGAAAGTTAGTAAGATGCAATTTTTCTTTTTCAAAGGTACCTTTGATACCTAAAGAATCTTCAGGAGATGTTTTGAGTAAACGAGTTGATTTTATATTTTGTTCATTAATTTCTTCAACGATTAACTCTTCATTATTTTCTAATGGAAAAGTAAAACTTTTTTTAAATTCACGTTTGTCTTTAGAATAAAAATGCATAGTTTTATAATCCGAAAAATATTTAGTTACGTGATAAGATTCATCTATAAAATCAATAGTAATTGGGTTTTCTGTATTTATTAAAATTCTATCTTGGCTAAAAGTTACCGGTACTTTAGAATCTTTTATTTCTAAGTGAATATTTAAAATTTTGGCTAGTCTTTGAAGAAAGATTTTCGGGCCATATTCCTTATATACTGATTCGAGAATACTAATGTAATAATTTCGTTGCATATTTCACCTCTTGTTAACGTTTTAAATATTTTAAAATATTTTGATAGTCTGGATTTTTATAGCTGATACCATAAGCTTCTAAAAATTTTTCAACACATATTTGACCGTCAAATACTTTCTGAATATCATTGATTATTTCATATTTTTCGACATCACTGGCATAATAAAAATAAGAAAATAGTTGAAGAGCTTTTAAACCAGATGACATATATTTACTATCTTCTAAGAGATTGTCACGATTAATCTTTATTTGATGTGGTGTTGCTTGCTGAAGATTTTCAGCTAAAGCACTTATTTCATTCATAAGACGGGAGTCTTGTAAAGAAAGAATTTTTTCATCAGTATCTAGGACATAGGCATGAAATAGTCCCATAAAAATACTAAGGGCTTCAACATTATAAAAATGTCTAATGCTTCCACGCATAGCTTCTAACTGGCTATGAGTTATTTCATGGCAATATGAACAGGAGGTCAATTCACTAACATTTTTTTCAAGGTGAATATCTTGAAATGCTATTGGATGGAATTTATTAGCAGTTATCATTTTATTGATATAGCCCCCGCTGACTTCGCCCATGTCTTCTAATTTTATTGGTAAATTGTAAGGACTAACCATTTTAACATGATACATATCTTTATGACCTATTTTAATAATCTTACCAATAAAAGGAACCTTGTGGAGTTTGAAGTATTTATTAAAAAAAATTTGGCTATCTAAGATAGCATCTGATAATTGCATACGATCAATATAAGTAATTTTTTTCGCATCATTTATTTTTTTTATTTCTTGACTAAAATTTGCCAAAGTATCGGAAACTCGCAAAACAGATACATCTTTTTTGTAACCAAAAAGATTAATTTCTTGATCTTTTGTTAACATGACAATCCCCTCTTTTTACTTTATTAAAAGCACACATTTTATATTTTTATCGATTATTTTAGCAAATTCTTCGCCATCTGTAAGATTGCCAACGACTGAACCATAATGAGTTGGAATTACAACTCGAGGTTTTATTTTATTAATTAAGTTGGCAGCTTCTTGATAAGTCATAGTGTATGTTCCACCGATAGGAACTAAGGCTATATTACAATTAATGTTATTTAGTTCAGGAATATTATCAGTATCTCCTGCTACATAAATTGTTTCATTTTCAATTGTAAGGAGATAACCAACCCAATTTTTAGTTTGAGGATGGTATTTTGTGTTTAAATTATAACTAGGTACAGTTTTTACTTTTAAATCATCTATTTGATATGTTGTATTAGGAACCACTAAAAAATTATTTTTTATATTAGGATATATTTCCGTAAAATCTCTTTCCATTGTTAAAGGAAAAATAAATTTTGTCGAAGTTTTTTTAATTTTATCAATAGATTGTGGATCAAAATGATCATAATGATTATGGGTTAGAAAGATATAATCAGCATCATTTGGTTTATTTTCAATACTGTAAGGATCAAAATAAATTATAATGCCTTTAGATGTAGTAATTTTAATACTACTATGACAATTAATTGAGATATTATTTAACAATTTCATCACTCCAATCTTCTTTTGGATCAAAACCTTGAGTGGTTTCCCATTTTTCATGATTATGGCGAGCATTTCTAATGGCTTCATTATTTTTGATATGACAGCAACTGGCGCCTTCAGTTACAAAAAAATATTCTAAATTATATTTTTGACATAATTTTGAAACTTCTTGACACAATAAACGAGCTTTTTGTAAGTCATCATCAACTTCTTTATTAATTTTATTCATTATTCTATCTCCTTTTTAGAAATTCAAACTTTTCATTACTAGTCAACTGCTGACGATTTTCATATTCAAACCAAGCTTGGGGATGAGTTTGCTTTGTTTGTTCTGTTTCATATAACATTTCTTTTAAAGAAGGACTATCAGTCAATAAGTGTAAAATATCATATGAACAAATTAAGAATGTTGCCAGTTCATCATTTTCTTCTGTTTGTTCTTCATAAATTTCTTCTTGATCTTTGTTAAAATCTAATTTAGAAAATGAAGAGTTAGCATGAAAGTTATATCTTTTTTTAAATTCTTCACTTTTATAAATTCTTTTATTTAAAGTATCAACTAAATATAAATAGCCATCAATAGATATTTCAACAAAGGGACGACTGTCAACGCGGATGCCTTTTCTAGTTGGAGAGTCATAAGAAGCATTATAAAATGTCGCTTCAGGAAAAAAAGCACTTATTGCAGTATTAGGGTCATATACGCAATAGTGAGTAGTTTTACTTGGTGGCTTGGCAAGAAAGATTGACGCTGGAACCCCACCAGTTATTCGTAATGATTTGGTACGTAATTTTTCTTTTAACCATAGTGGAAAACCGGAAACAAAAGGATATTTTTCATAATGATAATCTTCTTTATTATGAGTGATAGTTAAGTTATTTAAATTTAAAAAGTCTGTTTCAGGATTAATCATTTTTTTATATACTAGGGCATCCATGATAGTTGCTGATATAGTTTGTTTATCTAAAGGTGTTAGTTCATTATTAGCTATATATTCTAAAATATTCCATCCTTTATAAAAAACCTCTTTTTTAAGAAGCTCATAAGTAGATAATTCAGTCATATAAGTCCCCCATTCAAATTAAAAGTATTATAGCACAAAGGATTAGATAGTTAAAATTTTTATTTGTTTGAAAAGTACTTTTTCATAAAAAAAGGATTCTATTAATTTAGAATCCTTAAATGATTTTAATAATTTTCACTTTTTAATTCAAAGAAACTTTGTGGATGAGCACATACTGGGCAGACAGCTGGAGCTTTTTTACCAACTACAACATGTCCACAGTTACGGCAAATCCAAATAGCATCTTCATCTTTACTGAATACTACTTCATCGTCAATATTTTTTAATAATTTACGATATCTTTCTTCGTGATGACGTTCTATTTCACCAACCATTCTGAATTTAGCAGCAATTTGGGTAAAACCTTCTTCTTCAGCAACACGAGCGAATTCATCATACATGTCTGTCCATTCATAGTTTTCTCCATCAGCTGCGGCAGCTAAATTTTCAGGAGTTGATGGAATAGTTCCTCCATTTAATTCTTTGAACCACATTTTAGCATGCTCTTTTTCATTATTAGCAGTTTCTTCAAAGATAGCAGCAATTTGTTCATAGCCATCTTTTTTAGCTTTTGATGCAAAATATGTATATTTATTTCTAGCTTGTGATTCACCAGCAAAAGCAGTCATTAAATTTTGCTCGGTTTTTGATCCTTTTAATTCCATTTTATTACCTCTTTCCTTTCCCAAAAGCACTACAACATCATGCTTTTGAACTATATTATATCGGTAATAAATTAGCAAGTCAATGATAATGAATTAGTTATTTATTTAGCTTATTTACTTCTTTTCTAAATTAGTTAAGTAAACAAGTGTTATTTGAAAAAAGGTATAGCTTAACCATTCACTAAGAAAAAAATAATTTAAGTTTATGCTATTTATATTGTATTTTTCTAGGAATGTTAGAAAAAACAAATTAAAATCACAGATAAAAAGAAAAAGAAAAGCTAATAAGTATAATTTAGCAATTTTATTTAAAGCAAAATAATAAATAGTTTTAATGATATTATTTAAAGATACTAAGGCATATAAGGCTCCTTCAATAATTAATATTTTTTCTCGATAAAAAAGAATGAAGAGAAAGTTTATTAGAAGAAATAAGAGAACAAATTTATTATTGGTAGTTTTAGTTAAGAAGTTGTAGTAAGCAATTTGTAATAATAAAAATAAATAAATTCCAAATGGTTTAAGAGAATATATTAAAAAGAAATCACCACAGAAAGCTAAAAGAAGAACTTTTAT
>UWSL01000102.1 GCA_900552975.1 uncultured Mycoplasmatota bacterium
AATTCCATTTTTAGAAGCACCACCTATACCGCCAAAGAAGCTTAAAGGAACAGATATTACTAAAGCACATGGACAAGATATTACAAGGAAGGTCATAGCACGTTTGATACAAGCTATAAAGGTTAGGTCTTTAAAGATTAATGGTGGAATAAGAGCTAATAATAAAGCTGATATTACAACAATCGGTGTATAATAACGAGCAAATTTAGTTATAAAGTCTTCTGATTTAGATTTTTTATTACTTGCATTTTCAACAAGATCAAGTATTTTAGATGCTGTTGATTGACTAAATTCTTTAGTCACTTTAACTGTTAAGACACTTGTTTTATTAATACATCCACTTAATATTTCATCATCTTTATTTACCTTACGAGGTACAGATTCACCAGTTAAAGCAACTGTATCTAGATAGCTATTCCCTTCAATAACTATACCATCTAAAGGTACTTTTTCTCCTGGTTTTACTAGGATAATATCCCCAATATTTACTTCTTCAGGACTAACTTTTTTATATTTTTCACCATTTTTTAAGTTGGCATAATCAGGACGAATATCCATTAATTCAGTAATTGATTTACGGGATGATGCAACTGCATAACTTTGAAATAATTCTCCTACTTGATATAGAAGCATAACTAAGACACCTTCTAAATATTCACCAGTTAGAAAAGCTCCAATAGTAGCAATGGTCATTAAAAAGTTTTCATCAAATACTTCTCCATGAAAAATATTTGTTGCAGCTTTTTTGATAATTGGATAACCAACGATAAGGTAAGCTACAATGAAGAGAATTGTTTTAATTATATTAAGAGGAATTAAAAGAGAAATAACAACAATTATTGAAGAAATAATTATTTTATTTAAATTCCTTTTATCTTTTTTACTCATTTATACCACCTTTAATCTAAAATTGTACAATCAGGTTCTACTTTATGACAAACTTTTTTTACTTCGTTCATAATTTCATCCATATTTTTGTCTTCTTCGATTTCAATAGTTAATTTTTGAGTCATAAAGTTAACACTTATATTCTTGACTCCTTCTATTTTACTTATATTACTTTCCATTTTAGAAGCACAATTAGCGCAATCTAAATCACTTAAATTATATACTTTTTTCATCACAAGCACTCCTGTTCTTATTATTTTTAATTCTTAAGTAAATTATATACTATTTTATTAATTTAATGCAATATATTTGAATGAATGTTCAAATATATTTATATTATACTTGAACATTCATTCAAACGTCAAGGATATTTGCATGTTTTATCATCTTAATTTATAATAAGTTTATTCGAGGTGACTTTATGGAAGAAAATATGGTATTACATGATGAAAAGATGGTTAATGAAATAAAAATGAAAATGCCTGATTATAATATTATTACAGATCTATCGGATTTTTTTAAGATTGTTGGTGATAGTACTAGATTACAAATTTTAATGGCTTTAGAACATGGGGAGTTATGTGTAAGTGATTTATCTTTTTTACTTAATATGACTGTATCAGCTATTTCTCATCAACTAAAGGCATTAAGAGATGCTAAATTAGTAAAATTACGAAAGAATGGAAAGATTGTTTATTATTCACTTGATGATAATCATATTAATGATTTATTGAGCGTATCTTTTGCTCATATAATGGAAAAATAGCTAGAAAATCTAGCTATTTTTATATTTTTTTTGGTTAGGCGAATCTTCAAGTAATGATGAGACAATATCATTACGATTCGCAAAATTAACATTAGTAACATTAAAATTTTTACGAAAATAATTTTTTAAGAAAGCAATTTGTTCAGGAGTTTGAAGTGGTTTAGCTTCCCCTATAATTAATTCTTCCGTATCTTTTAGACCAATTACTTCCTTTAAGCCAAAAGCAGATGGCTTAATTTGTTCTTTATTTATGGCATTTAAATCTAATAAGTTATCTTTAGTTATTTGGCCATTATATAAAGAAAAAATACGTTCAATAACATTATTACCAGTAAGTGGTGCATAAAGACGTGTATAGTCAGTTTCTTGGCCAATATCACTATTTAAATTATAATTATCAACTATTACAGAAATTTCTTTAGTAGATGAAGGTCGACTTATTTCTATTGAACTTTTATAATCAGCTTCAACTTCTAAGAAAGTATGTTGTTCTAAAGCTGCTATTTGACCTAGGACATCTCCTTGAGGTAATTGAATTTTTAAGCGGTTAACGATTCTAGTAATTGTTTCTTCACTAAAAACCATTGAAGTTGAATAAAGATAACTTAAAGTAGGTTCTTTATCACTAGATTTATTGTTTAGATATTTCTTTTCAGTTTTAATTAAATTTATTCCTAATTTTCGAAAGTCAATTATTTCTTCATGAACGATATTTCCTTGCAAAGTTGTAATAACTATTTCATTAGGTTTTACTTTAACAAACTTTAATGAGTCATTTTCTTTAGTTAAAGTTATTCTTTCTTTATCACTATTTATATAATCGATTTCATTAGGTTTTATTTTACTAATATGAAAACCTTCTAGTATTTGTGCAATAATTTTTCTTTTTTCTGATTGTTTTAGCATCATTGCTAATATTTTACGCATTGTTATCCCCCATTTGCCAATATTTTAACTATCTTATTAATTAAATGCAAGATATTTTTATAAATAAAAAATATAGTTTTAACAACTATATTTGCATTTCTTATGGTGATCCGTATGGGGTTTGAACCCATGAATGTAACCTTGAGAGGGTTATGTGTTAGACCACTTCACCAACGGACCGATAAATGTTATTTTTTTCATAACAATTTGATTCTAACATAATCTAGTTTTTTTGACAATAGTTTCAAAGATGATTTTAAAAAGATTAAGTTTGTTTGATGCTTAATCTTTTTTATCTGATTTATTATTTTTTTCATTAAAGATTGCTAACGATGAAATAATGATATCAGGAAGTTTTATTCCTAATTGTGAACAATTTTCTAAGATAGATATTAATTCGTTAAAGATTAAGGAATAAATAGTTAAGTTTCTGATGGAATTACCAACATCTAATATATTACCTAAAATAACTGCAACAGCTACTATTACAAAATAGCAAAATTTTTTAAAGATACCCTTTAGGCCAACACTACTATTTAATTTTTTCTTTAAAATAGCACGACATAAACCAGTTAAATAATCTAGAATTATTACCGTAAGTAAATATTTCATATTAAGGTCAATATGACCAAATAAGAAGAAAATTGTTGAACAAGCTATTCCAAATGCAGTGGAAATCATTAAAGTCATTTTTGGTACCTCCTTCATCTTATTGTATGTGGAAGTTTTGACTAACGGATAGGTTTTTATTTAGATTATAAAAAAAGCTATCACTTTCCAGTGATAGTTTTTAAACATTTCTTATTTTGCTATTTTTGTGACAGTAATTTAAGCCAACATAAGCACCAATAGCAGAAATTATTATACCAATAATACTTACGAAAACTCCAGTTTTAGGATTTTGGATTTCTGGATCTTCATCATCTGATAATGGATCGTCTGATTTTTTTATATCCCCTGTACGATCTAGAGTAAATTCTTTAATTGTTTGACCATCATATGTTAGTCTTAAAGTTAAACCTTCTATTTCATAGTCAATATCATCAAAAGATGATTCTAAGTTATCTTTTATTGTTTCTTCATCATCATTTGAAACAATAATTGATTCATCAGTTATCTTATATCTTTTACTTGTTAAGGTAAAATAACTTAGTTCATAGTAAGCACCATATTCATAAGTACCATTATAGTTTGTTATATTAGAATTTGTTGATGAAGTTGGACGAAGAACTAATTTAATTGGTTCATTACCGCTTGGTTCAGCAATTTTTTTATTTGTAACATCAGTTTCTTCACCATTATCAGCTATTTGATAGACTTTGTAATCATCAAATTTAATGTTAGATGGAATGAATTTTTTGACAGTTTTAACATCTAATGTTTTATAAACAGGAAGAGTCATTTTACTAACTGTTCTTAGATATTCTAATTTACTTAAATCATACTTAGTAGAAACATCATTTGTATCGTCAACTTCTAATTTTTTTAAAGCTGTATTTTTTGATATATCAATACTCTTAAGATTATTTAATGATCCATAAAGTTCTTCTAATAAAGTATTAGCACTTAAATCTAACGCTGAAAGTTTATTACTTGTTATAGCTAAGAATTTTAATTTAGAATTTTTTGATAAATCAATTTTATCTAACAAGTTATTTGAAATATTTAAATAAGTTAAATTAGGATTACCAGAAAGATTAATTTCTGACATTTTATTAGAATCAGCAACTAATTTTACAAGTGATATAGTTTGTTCAGAACCATCAGCAGCACTATATTTTTGTCCTTTATCTGCTATCCCAGTTAGACCAGTTATTTTATTTCCACTAATCCATAAACCAGTAAGATAATCTAAGCCACTAACATCAAGTGGTATATTATAATTATTTTTTTCAATAAATAATTTTTCTAATCTTTTATATGTAGAAATATATTTTTTGATTTGATCTGTACTTAAATTATTTTTTGATATATCAAGTGTCTTTAAGTTGTTAGTTAAAGTATCATCTAAAGTTAATGTTTTTATATTAGTTGATCTTAAATATAAAGCTGTTAATTTAGGATTATTAGTACTTGATAAAGATAAAGTTTCAATACTATTTCCAGTTAAGTTAAGACTAGTAAGGTTACTTAGAAGTTCTATTCCTTTTAAATTAGTAATTTTTTTATTAGAACATTCTAAGTTGCTTATTAATTTTAAATTGGCATCAGTTAAACCATCAGTATGTGGTTGACCATCTGTTGTTAAAAATTCTTCATATGATGCTCCTGTTAACTCATCAGTAGCTGTTTTTTTACCATTTTGTAAATTTTCAGTTATACAAGTACGAAGATTAGCATCAGGTATTTGTTCTTCTATGGTAGCAGCTTTTGTGGTTGTAAAAGTAAAACAGGTTATTATTGTTAATATTTTTATTATCGTTTGCTTTTCCATTACTACACTCCTCTATCATATAAGAGTATAACATAGTTTTAATTTTTTTGACAGATAATA
>UWSL01000103.1 GCA_900552975.1 uncultured Mycoplasmatota bacterium
GTTACATTTGTACTTAATATTGATCTTTTAAATTTTTCTGTTGTTGTTATTTGTACAATTGCATCTTTTACCTCTTGAATTGTCATTCTATCATATAATTCATAATCAACAATCTCTTCAATCTGCTTTTTGGTTTCTTTTATTGGATTTGTAGTATATCCTTTTCTAATTTCAAATAATTTTCTTAATTCAACATATACTTTTTCAAAATTTTGTCTACTTTCTCTTCCTTCTTCTAATAATTTTGGATCGTTTGGCCAAGCATTTGGTACTAAACTAATTATCCATTCGTCAGTTGAAGGAAGTTCTAAAACTGAAAGCATTTCGGCAAAGTAGTATTCAACACGTGAAATGTTCATTTCATCTAGAACTGTTAAATAAATTTTTGGATTATATCTTGCTTCATACATTTTAGCAAGAACTTGAGTTTCATTAAATCTTTTGGTAAATTCGTTGAAATAACCATAAATTTCAGTACTATCTCTCCATGATGGTTGAACAGAAGCAACACATGAATCATGCTTTAAAAATTTTCCCCAAGCGTAAGCAAGTGATGTTTTACCTGTACCAGAAATACCTTGTAAAATTACTAACTTTGTACTTGCTAACGCTGAAATAAATAATCTAATCAAATCTGAATGATAATAAAGTCTTAATTCTGAAGCAGCAAAATTTCTAAAGTATTCTACTAATTCACTTAAAGTAAATGTATTATTATAATTAACAATCTTAAAGTCTTTAAATTCCTCATCAATCATTGCTAATTTAGGGAAACGAGAATCTTGAGCATTTGTTAAGGTTTCTTCTTCTTTATTTTCTTCAACATTATTCTCTTCTTCATCAGTTGGTTTCAAACCAAGCTGCGAAACTTTCATTGCATAAAGTTCATCTTTTTCTTTCATCAAATCACGGACTTTTTTATGTAAGTCAGCCAATTCCTCTAACATTGATTCTTGTTCAACTAATGTCTTTCTAAAACGTAAATATTTTCTAATTATAAAATAAACAAATAAAATAATTAAAGCTAAAACTAAAAATGTAACAACAATTGCCAAAACAACCATTACCCATTCGCCACCACTAAAATCAGCACTATAATCTTTAATTAACATTGCATATTCTTTAATATTAAACATTTGCAAAATTCCTAAAAACAACTCTTTTACGCCATATACAACTCCGCCAACTAGTTGATTTAAGAATTCATACAAGAATCTGACATAAGTATTCATACTACATCACTCCGTCTACTATAACTATTCTATCTTTTATTTTACCATCTTTTAACATATCTTTGTAATAATATTTATCTTTTTCCATAAAAATCTTTTCAAAAGTTACCAAATACTCTACGTTATCAGAGCAAAAATCAAAAGATTCATCAAGATAAATAGCAAAAACAAAACCAGCTCTCATTAACTCCAAAATATAAGTTCGATATCTTTTAAAACATTTAAAATCAATAATTAAACGTATTTTATCTAACATAAATTCATTATCTATAACCCCTAATAATCTATTTAATTTTGTTTTTTTCTCTAAAATAGAACTAGGGAAATCAATATAATATTTCTTATCATAGTTACAATTTAATAATTCATTTAAAACATCTATTGCTAACAAATTATAGCCAATTAATAAAGTATCTTCTAAAATAACATCTTTTTGAGCCACTTTTAAAATAGCATCTTCACTATATAAAGAAGGGAACTTTATTTTGTTCTTTACCAAAACATATAACATATTATTGTTTTTAGCTATTTTAGAAATGCTCAAATAAAATACATCACTATTAAAAGAATCTAAAAAGTCTTTACGTTTTTTTATATCTTCACGTAAACAAGTATTAAATTTTTCAATAAAATCATCATCAACCAAACCAAAATACCTTTTTCGTAATTCACTAATATCATTAACAGCTTTCTTTTGATTTTCTAGAAAATATAGTTGTTCCAAAGCGGGAACTCTTTTATATACACTAACTAAAAAAGCAATATAATTTTTATTATCATCATTGTGTAACTCTAGCGCCTTTTGATTTATAACAAGATTCAATCTTTTAGTTAAATTAGGTACTTCACCTTCTTCTGTATAAGAAGTGTATCTAGTATTCAAGTAAACTTCCGTAAACGGTTCTACTAATTCTTTCTTATATTTACTTTCCAAAATTAATTTCATATAATTATTTATTACTTTTTTATTATAGCTAACATATTCATCCATAATATTAACCATTATCTTCACCTCTATTCAGCATTAAAACTAATAACTGGAGTATCACTTTCTCCAAGTGGATAAGTATTATCTTCATCAACATTAATTTTATAAAACTTTACTATAGTACTAGCCATTGGATCCATCGCAAATTTAAGTTCTTTTACATAATTAAATCCATTAATCGAGCTTACTTTAGTTCCTTTGTTATTTAAATAATTTCCATTCGTCATATCTAGTCGATACTTGCTAGGATCAAAATCTAAAGTGACTTCTGCTCCTGAGCATTTAGCTTTATCCGCTGCCGATAACTGCTCATATACAGCCGTTCCAATGTTATCATTTACTTTATAACTACCAAAAGCTTCCCTAACAACATAGTTTTCTAAGCCATTAGTAATCAAAACATTTAAATAAGGCTGATATGCTTCATCTTCTATCGAATAATTTATATTATAATACCCAACTACAAAGGTAAAAGAAGCACTTAATTTTTTCTCATATGGTTCATTTGCCACAGCTGTAACCGTAATTGTGACACTATCTCCTTCTTTAAATAAAGCTGTTGGATGCATTGTTGCAATAAAAGAAGTTTTATTATTACCACCACTATTAGTTCCTTTAATAATTCCCGTATTATTATTAATAGTACAAGAAGCTCCAGATGTTGCCGTACAACTCAAATCATACTTAATATCAATATCCACACCTTTTAAATCATTTGCTAAACTATTTAATTCAATGTTAACATCATAATCATCAGTTCCAGACCAATAATTAATGACAAACTTTTTTCCATCTTCTGTTAATTTATTACTATTAAAATAAAATTCTTGAGTTTTTGAAAGATAATTATCTATTATATTTTTTACATAACGACCAAAATTAGTTAAAAAGAAAAGCCCTAAACAACTACCTAAAACAATTGAACAAACTCTTATTTTTTTATGATTCTTAAAAAACAAGAAAAATTTATCTCTTTTTTTATTCATTTTTTGTTTTTCCATTTGAGCTTCCTCCTTTAACTAATCTATTATTTGACGAGATTCAACATTAACTTGAACACTCTCTACTAAATCTTGATATATACTCGAATTATACTTTTTAGGAAAATAAATTAATAAAGTATAATCATTTTTTTCATCTTTATCATAATCAAAAATAACAGAATCAGTAGTCATAACTCTAAATTTAGTACCATCATCATCAGTCGTTATTTCATCAACTTTTATAATATTTTCACCAGTTTCACATAAATTCAAATTATTTACACATAACTTATATTCTAATGGAATATTAGTCGTTGCAATAATTTTCAAATCATACTCTAACCTTGTTTCAGTTCTATTTTTACCATCACTATTATAAATAGAAAATGTATATTTATAAGGTTCACTTCTAGGTACCATATTATCTAAAACTATATCTAAATTATTATCTTGTGATAAAGCATATAAAGCAACATTTAAGCTTGTCTCAGATGTTGCTTTCGAAGTAAAACGAGCATTAGAAGTGTTAAAGATTGCTAATATCGCCAATAAATCAATAAGTAAAAATATAATTATAAAAGTATATTTTCTTTTTTCATTCTTCCTTTTCTTCACTACTTAAAACCTCTTTCTTATCATCGCTTAATGCTAAATCAAATAAAACTAGAGAAATAAACGCAGTTATAAACACTGCTGGTGTTTTCAAAACCTTAAAATATATGCCATATTCATGACCAATAAAGACAACTTTTCCAATTACTTCCTTACAAGTTATCATATTATCATTATCATTGTTAGCATCACCTTTAGTTAATATCTTATCTTGAGCGATTGTAAGAACTCTATGGGTTATTATTGTATCATTTACTTTAAATGTTATAATATCTCCTTCTGAAATATCTTTAGTTAATTTAATTAAAACATAATCATTAACATTTATCGTATCTGCCATACTTCCCGATGTAACTTCCATAAAAGTATACCCAAAATAATTAGCATAATCTTTTTTTAATATTTTTAACTGCCAAAAATTATAAACTACTACAACGAGTAACAAAAAAGCAATAAATATCAAAAATGATAAAAAGCCTTGAAATATTTTTTTTATAACCTTTAAACATTTACCACTTCTCTGTCCCATCATTTTCACTTCCTACTATCAAGAAACATATTGTGTTGCTGTTACAACAACTGGAATTTCTAAATCAGGATTTTCACGTGTTCCTATTTCACTATCAACATCATTATTATTTTCATCATTTATCCATGTTATTGTAAAATCAATTGTAACTTTAGATTTAGCATTATAAGGAATTATTCCTTGATAAACACCATCAGCAATTTCCTTAAATTCACCACTTCCACTTACTTTATCAACACTTGCTATTTTTAACATATCATTACCAAATTTACTATCATCAACTTCTATTGTATAAATTACTGAAACTTCTGTATCTGTAGCATCTATTGTTAAAGAAAATGTTCCAGAAGTTCCTGGAGCTATCGTACCAGGTTTCTTATTCAATGTATCACTATAAGCTAAATCATTAATTACAAACTTATCAGTTACTCCATCTGAAATATTAGTAT
>UWSL01000104.1 GCA_900552975.1 uncultured Mycoplasmatota bacterium
AGTCCAATTTGTTTTAATTGACTATAAAGGTGGTGGTCTAGCAGGTGCTTTTGAAAATCGTGAAAAAGGAATTAAAATACCACACCTAGTTGGTACTATTACTAACTTGGATACATCTGAAATGAACAGAACATTAGTATCCATACATAGTGAACTAAAACGTCGTCAAAAATGGTTTAACGAAGTCAGAGATGCCCTTGGAGAATCAACTATTGATATTTACAAATACCAAAAATATTATCGTGAAGGAGCTGTTAAAGAACCAATAGCTCATCTATTTATAATTAGTGATGAATTTGCTGAATTAAAAGCTCAACAACCAGATTTTATGGATGAGTTGATTTCTACAGCTCGTATAGGTCGTTCACTTGGTGTGCATTTAATCCTTGCTACACAAAAACCTAGTGGTGTCGTTGATGATCAAATTTGGTCTAATACTAAATTCAAAGTTTGCTTAAAAGTTCAAACAGCTGCTGATAGTGTAGAAATGTTAAAACGTCCCGAAGCTGCTAGTATCAAAGAAACAGGTCGCTTCTATTTACAAGTTGGATATGATGAAATCTTTGAACTAGGTCAATCAGCTTGGACAGGAGCAAAATATGTTCCAACTGATACCTTAAGTAAAAAAATTGAAGATTCTGTTGAATTTATTAATGATACAGGTACAGTTATTAAACAAATTAACAATACAATAAAAAAGGAAGAGCAAATTGATATTGGTGAACAATTAACTAATATAGTTAAATATTTAATTGATTTATCTTCCAAAGAACATTTATATCCTAACCAACTATGGTTACCTAGCATTCCAAATGAAATATATGCTGGAAATATTATCAAAAAATATAATTATAAGCCAACACCATATTGTATTGAAGCAATTATAGGTGAATATGATGATCCAGAAAATCAAATTCAAGGTTTACTTACGCAAAATTTAGCGGAAGCCGGCAATACAGTTATATATGGTATAACTGGTTGTGGAAAAGAAAATCTTTTAACAACAATACTTTATACAACTTGCATGTTCCATTCTCCCAAAGAAGTAAATTTTTATATTATGGACTTTGGTGCTGAAATTTTAAAAGTATTTAATAAGGTTCCTCAAGTTGGGGATTATGTAACCGCTTATGATGAAGATAAAGTAAATAGCTTATTCCAAATGCTTGAAAAAGAGTACAATCGCCGTAAAGAATTACTATCAGAATATGGTAGTAACTTTACTCAATATGTTGAAAAAAATGAAGAAAAATTACCACTCATTTGTGTTATTTTAAACAATTATGATGCCTATCAAGAAAGTTATGAATCAACTGAAGATTCGTTAACAAAGTTATTACGTGAAGGATCCAAGATGGGAATTATATTTATTATAACTAATAATTCTGCTAATTCGATTTCAGGAAGAGTAACACAAAATTTTACTCAAATTTATGCCTTGCGTTTTAATGATGAATATGATTTTCGATATGTCCTAAATGCTGAGCCAGGTCAAGTTCCTAAGAAAGTATTTGGTCGTGGTCTTACAACCGTAAATGAAAAAGTATTAGAATTCCAAACAGCTTATATTAATTTAGCAGATAAAATTAATGATACTGTAAAACAAGTTGCTGTTAATTTAGCTTCCTTTTATAAAGAAAAAGCAAAACCAATTCCCGTTATTCCTGGTAAAGTTACTCATGATACTTTATTTGAATACATTACGGATACTTCAGCAGTTCCACTAGGATTAAGTATGAGTGATATTACTCCAGCAACCTTTGATTTTAAAAATAATCATCTTATAGGTATAACTGGTAATGATTTGCAAATGGGTTCAACTTTCTTAGAAGAATTTTTAAAAATGATTAGTAATGTTCCTGATGCAGATGTTGTAATGTTAGATTTATTTAGAACAACGGATATTCCTAGTGATATTAAAAGTACTACAGATCCAATTGCTTTCATGAATGCGGCTTGGGAAGCTGTTCCAGATGTTGATGATCAGCCAGATGGTCAACGTATCGTAATTATTACAGGTGTAAGTGAAATATTTACGGATGAAACTAATGCTGAAGCTAAAGAAATCTTAGTAAAATTAATCAATCAAATCGATTTATATCCTAAAACTACTTATGTTCTGATTGATAATTATTATGAATATCGTAAGATTATTGTTGAATCTTGCTATCAAAATAAATATGATGAAACTACTGGTATTTGGATAGGTCAGGGCGTTGATAGTCAAGTAGCTTTCAATATAAGTGGTTTAACAAGTGAAGATAGTGAACAATATACTGATGACATTGGTTATTTAATTAAAAAAGGTAAGTATGAATTAATTAAGTTAATGGAAAGTGATGAATCATAATGAAAAATAAAGTTTTAGTTGAAATAGAAGTCCCTGAAATAGATGAAAATTATAGTGTTTATCTTCCAGCAAATAAAAAAATGGGAAACATTATAATTCTTCTTAATAAAGCAATTAATGAAATGAGTAATAATAACTTTAAATTGTCTGACACTAATTGTTTATATAATGCCATTACAGGACAACAATATGGAGTAGATGTTATTCTTGCTCAAACTGATATCAAAAATGGAACTAAATTAGTATTACTTTCTTAACAAAAAACGGCTTTTAATAAAGTCGTTTTTATTATCTCTTAGAAGTTATGAGAAAATGATTTATTAATTGTAAATCTTCTAGCATAACATTTGTTTCTAAATCAAATTTATTAGCTATTGAAGTAAGACTTGTTTTTATTTTTAGCAATTCTTGTTTATAGTTATATAATTGTTCTTTCATTTTTAAAATATTATTTTTATAAATAAAATTATCAGGAATAGTTTCTTTAAGTAAAATATTATAGGAATTATCAATTTTACTTAATGCCTTATCTATAGAAACTAATAACTTCTTTCTTATTACTTCAGTATCTACTTTAATAGTTTTAGCCACTTAAAGAATTAACTTTACTAAATTTATCTAAGTTATCGGCTTCTTTATTTAAATAAAGTGCATAATCTTGTAAAACTCTTCCAATTTCTTCATAAACAGTACAATTCTCCATTGTTGTTTTGACGTAGTTGTCAGCATCTGCACCAGACCAACAATCCATATTGGCCATTAATATTTTAAAATCATTTATTTTTTTATTATATTTCATTGCTAGTAGTCTTAATTCATTAGCATCCTTTTTCATTCTGCTAATATCAGTATTAATTACACTCATATCATCACCTATAATAAAATAACTGGTTAGAACCAGTTATTTTAAATTTTTGCTATATTTTTATCTACTTCAATAAGATATTTACTTTTTATATCATTAGACATATTAGTAATATTTTTTTCTATTACTTTAATATCATCTATTTTATTATAAATAGAATCAAGTCCTTCTGGTAAACTTTTTATAAAACTATTTATCAAAGAACTACATTCATTTAAGTCTTTATATATAAAGCTTAAATCATTCTTTAAACTTAAATATTGATTCTTAATTATTCCATTATTCATAATAACAAACTAATTAAAAAGTAAATTTACTATCTTGAGATTGATATTGACTTTTGATATTATCCAGTTTAGAAGAAAATTTGTCAAGTTCTCTAACTAAAGAAGCTTGATAATCTTTTATTTTATTCATTTCCGATTCAAGTTTTCTTTGTGCATTAGTTCCTTTAATAGCATTATTAACCAATGACTTGTAACCAGAAAAATTAAGAGCTACATCACAAGCAGAATCAACTTCCCTTTTGTACTTCTTAATTGCATCTTGCATTTTAGTAATACCATTTATTGCAATACCTCTTGTAGTATCATAAGTAGTAGTTGCCATAATCTCATCCTTTCTATGTTATTTTAATCAGAAAGCTTTATTTAAAAGCTTTATTCATAGGTAATTTAATACTTCCTTTTGTATAAACTGTATTTTGGAATTTTGCAAATTGTGTTGCATAGCTTTGAATTACTGTAGATAAATGTTTATCAAAATATTTTAATTCATTTGCAAGTCCAGAAGCCATAGTTTTAATATCTGCAACAAAGTTATCATAATCATTACCATCCCAGTAGTCATCTAAAGTTTGTACTAAAGTTGTAAATTTTTGACTAGTTGCAGGATCTACAATTTTAACTTTAGCCTTGATGTTTTCGCTAATTTTATTCTTTAATTCATTAATTCCTTTTTGACTATAACCAATAGTTGTTTGATTCATAGCTAATGTCGTATTTTTTGTAGCCATCTTTTTTCACCTCACTTTCAGAAAATCATTTATCAACCATAATAGCAGAGTTTTCTTCGTGAACGTAGCTATCAATTAAAGAAAGCATATCATTGCTATAGTTTAAGAAAGTATTATTAACTACTAAAAAATTATTACTAAAATCGTTAAATCTTCTTCTAAACTCAGTAGCAACATCACCATTAAAATATAGTTCTGTTTTTTTAATAATATCAGAATACTTAGATAAAATATTTCTAATATCATCACGATAAGTTATCAATTCATAACTTAACTTTTTTAACTTAACTTCGTTAATACCAACAACATCATTCAAAAAACTCACCACCATTCACATAAAGGACCTATCCTTTATAATAAAAAGTATAGCATAACTCATAATACAAAACAATAAATTAGACATAAATGTTTACTCAGATTTTAATATAATTTTAAAAAAAGAATATAATATTAATAAGTAAATATAAAATTTAACAAAAAAATGTAAA
>UWSL01000105.1 GCA_900552975.1 uncultured Mycoplasmatota bacterium
CTTTGGCCATTTGCTTAAATTAGGTAGTTCTAAATAGTTATAAACCATTTGTCTAGAAACACCTAAATATTTTGCTAATCTTACTTTTGATATTCCTAATTCTTGAAATAATTCGTTTAATTTACGCATTTATACCAATTCCCTTCATACTTTTTTCATATTAATTATATTGCTATACATAATTAATGTCAAGCAAATATCAAGAAAAAGTATTTTTATATTGCGTTTTCAGAAATTTGATATTTTAGTAAATTTTAAAATTGTAAATTTTTTGCCTATATATTGTTAAGTTAGTTGATATTTTATATCAGACTTAGAAGGTAATTATTTAAAGTTGGACTATAAATTAAGATTAAAAATTCATATATAAAAAGAATGATACTTAATAGTAAATATTTTTTTAGAATTAAAGCCAAATGTTGTTTATTGGCTTGGTCTTTTTTATTAAAAAGATATTTAATTAAATATTTAGTGATGGTAAAACTAACTTTGATTAAAAGTAAAGTTAAAATCCACGGAATGAGGTTGTAGAATAATAAATAAATTACTTTAAACTTTAACTTATATGAAGCGATTACTGAAAACATTATTCCTAAAGAAAATGATGACATATAAATTTCAAAAACATTTAAGAAAGCAGGCAAAATTAAGATACTATATACGAATATTTTAGTTGCTTGTTTAGCTCTTTTGGGTAAGTTATTTGCTCGATTTTCAAGACTTTTTTGAAAATTTATTTCGGTTTTTATCGATGTTTTAATTTCAGGAGTAAGATTTTTGTAGTATTGTCGACCTGTGATAATGCCTATAGAACTTAAAATAATAATAAAAAAATAAATAGGTCTGTATTTTAGCATTGTTTTTTTCTTCATTTTATCACCTGCTAAATTATATTTACTTCTTTACTAAAATATGATAAATTATAGATGATTTATTTCATATTAGAGGGTGGTATTAATGAGTAAAAATAAGGATAAAATAGAAAAAATTGATACAGAAGGTAAAAAAAGTAAAAAGAAAAAAATGTCGAAGTATAAAAGACATCAAATGATAATGAAAATAGCTGCGTGGGTTATGGCAATTATTATGATTGTTGGTGTTATAATGTCATTTTTAGTATATTTTATTTATATTTAAAAATTAAAAAAAGATGAATAATCATCTTTTTTTTGCTTGCTCTTTTAGCAAATCTCTAATTTCTTCAAGTAGAATAGTTTCGTCTGATTTTTTAATTTCTTTTGGCTTAGCATCATCGACTTTATTTTTTTCTTTATGAAATAATTTGTTAATAACTTTGACTATTAAGAATATACAAAAAGCAGTTATTAGGAAATCAACAGTATTTTGAATAAACATACCATATTTTAGGTTAACTGTTCGCCCCCATACCTTAATAGATATAGCTAAGTTAGTGAAATCAAAACCACCAACAACAACGCCAACAATAGGCATTAAAATATTATCAGTTAAACTTGTTACAATTTTAGAAAAAGCATTTCCAACAATAACTCCGACTGCTAAATCCATAACGTTGCCACGAGCGATAAATTCTTTAAATTCTTCGATAAAATTTTTATTTTTTTCTTTTAATTTTTTTAGTTGTTTTTGATTATCTTTCATATAATACTTCCCTACTTAATTTTTTAAATAACGTAATTGATATCGTTTCTTTTTATTTCTTCAAAAGTATTATCGAGGTGGATGTATGTATCATAAAAAGAATATTTTAAATCGTTATCCATTTCGTCGCAGTTTATTATACCAGAGAAATCATCCAATGTCTCTTTTAAATTACTTATATAGCGGTCTTCAATCATATTTTGAACTACTTCACTAAGTAATTTTTTGTTGTGAAATAAAAAATTATAAGCTAGTTCGACATCGCCAATAGCAGCATATGCGACAGCTTCGATCATCTCGTATGCAGATAGTTCTAAGCGATCAATTCTTTTGCGATCAACTAAGAATTCATCTTCAGTAATGGTGAAATCTTTTTCACGAAGGCCAAATGATGCCATGCAATACTTAATCATAATTTGCCCTAAATCGGCTTTTTGCATAAGCATAGCTTTGCGGCGAGCATTGTTCATGTTTGATATATATATGTATTTATTACTATCAGGAGTACGATCTTTGAACATGGAATCGTCATCAAATAAAACATATTTTATAGCAGATAGTGCATTTTCATAGCCTTGACTTTCTTTAGTAGCGTAGAAAATATCATCAAAGTCTTCAATGCGACATAATTTTAAACTATTCATATTATCACCTATTTATATTATACCATGGTTAGATTGTTAGATAAAGCATGATATTATTTTATTATATTTTGAAGGCGTTTAATTATGTTTTCTGTTTCAGTGTAATTTTCATCAAATAATTCAATACGATATTGTTTAAAACCTTGTATTTCGTTGATTGAGTTAATTATGTCTATTTTTTTAGAATTCATAATGTGGGTATAATTATTATTTATGTATATGTTATATATGTTGTTTTTAATGTCTTTTAGGTAGTTAGAGTTATTATTTTGAATATTAAAAATATTGTTTTTTATTATCATAGTTTCTGGTAAGCCATACACGATTATTTCACAATCTTTTTTTAAATTGATTTCTTTTAATTTATTGATTGATAATTCAATACTTAAAGTAATTGTTTTAACATTTTCTTTTTTTAAAGTATTAATGGCATAATCATTAGCAATATTTAAGTAGTAATTGCTATTAATGTTGTTTGTTTTGTTAAAACGAATTATAGAGCTAAGATCAGAACATAATAAGTTTTTATTATTGTAATGTTCATCATCTTTTATAAGACGATTTAAACATAAATATAGGCTTTTTTCTTGATTTTTATATTGATTGTATAATTGATAATTATTAACGTATATAATAGGAATATGATACTTTAGAGCACACTTTAATTGTTCTTCTGTTCGAATACTAATACTTATTTGTGAAATATTGGCTTTTTCTTCTGTGAATTGACTGATTTTTGGAAGCAATAATTTTTTATTAGGTAAACTTAATTGTGTTGTTAAACTGTTCAATGCTTGACGACGTAATTCGTTTAAATCTTTAATGTTAATAAAGATATTGTCAGGTATATCTATTTTAATGTTTTGAACTTTAAACGGAGTTTGACCAGTTTTAGATAACTGTTTAACAATTATATCTTTTGTTAAAGGTTGGTTTTGAGCTATTTGAACGATTGGTAAAGTAGAAATTATGTTTTGATTACGACATGTAACTTGAAGAACAGCTTGTTCATTTTTTACTTTAAATATCATGTTAACATTAAGAACTGGTAATTGTTTTTTATTTAGTTCATCGTTTAATTCTTTATCAATTGTTTTATTGATAATGGTGTTTTTTATATCTTTTTCTTGAAAATTAAACTTATTATCTATCATACATATATTATTTTTTAATACTTTGTTTGTTAGAAGTCCTTTTTCATTGTATAAAGTATTGATGTACATTCCTTTATTGTTAATAGTGAAACGAATAGCATCCTCTTGCTTTAGATCATCATATAATTTAATAGTTATTTTATCTTTACAGATTCCTATTATTTTACCTAATTTGGTTCCTTGATGATTGGATGATTGAGAATTAATGATACTTTGATTATTAAAAAGATAACCTGTAGTATATTCTCTATTGTAAACTTTTTTTAAAGAAATAAGTTTTTCTTCAGTTAATTTAGGTTCTTTTCCTTGATAATATTCATCTATTAATTTACGAAATGTTCTTGTGACAATAGCTACATACTCTTTGCTTTTCATGCGACCTTCTATTTTTAACGAACTAATATTTGAATCTAATATTTGTTTTATTTTAGGTAATGTATTTAGGTCTTTTGTACTAAGGAGATATCCATTTTCTTTTAAAGTGTTAGCTTGATATCTTTGATAAGGAAGGCGGCATGCTCCAACACATTCGCCTCTGTTGGCACTTCTTCCACCGTTTAAGGAACTCATTAGGCAATTTCCAGAATAGCAAATACATAATGCTCCGTAAACAAATACTTCTTTTTCAAGGGATGTTTTTATGTTATTAATTTCTTTTAATGATGTTTCGCGAGCTAAAACAACACGTGTACAACCTATTTTTTCATAATAATTAAAGGAGTCTTGATTGTAATTGTGAGCTTGTGTCGATACGTGAACATCTAAGGAAGGAAAGTTTTTTCTTATTAAAGAAATTAAACCAATATCTTGAACTATTACGGCATCTATATTTATGCTATTCAAAAATGCAATATAGTTAAGGATGTTATTTATTTCGTCATTGTAAATCATTGTATTAACTGTTATATATATTTTTACATTATACAGATGACATAATTTTGATGCATCAGTAAGTTCTTCATTGGTGAAGTTATTAGCGAAAGCACGAGCACCAAATTTTTTTCCGCTAAGATAGACGGCGTCAGCTCCATTAGAGATAGCTGCTATTAAATTTTCGTAATTTCCAACTGGTATAAGTAGTTCTGTTTTTTTCATGATATCACCTTTTTTATTATACAAAAAAGATGATCAGGAAGCTATTATTTTATAAATTATTATAAAAAAATTGTATTTTTTGAACTTGGCTTCAAAATTTAGATAGTTTTATTTTTATTAAACTATCTTATTAAACTTTTTTGTATTTTGAATCATCTGGTTGGTATAATTACGTTTATTTACCG
>UWSL01000106.1 GCA_900552975.1 uncultured Mycoplasmatota bacterium
AAATACAAGTAATTTACTAAGGACATAATTAACAATTGTTACAATAATTTGCGAAACTATTTTACCAATCTTATCATTTAAAGTAAAGACCGAAACTATTAAAAACATTGTTAACATGTCTAGTAATAAACTAAATACACGTGAACCAACAAAAGAAGAAATTTCTTTCAAATAATTTTTTTCTTTACTTTTAAAAACATATATTCGATTAGTTACATAAGCAAAAGCAACAGCAAAAATCCATGATATAACATTAGCTATTTGTAATTCTATTGTATTACCAGGATCTAAAAAAGTTGTTGTACAAATAAAATATGTTCCTAAACTAACTATGGTTGTTAATCCACCAACAATTAAATAGTTCCATAATTCTTCATTTTTATGGTAAATTCCCCAACCCCAGCGCCAAAATCTAACTATAACATTTGGTTTATATTCATAATAATTATATAATTTGTCTTTTTTTACCAAAATACCTTCTCTAGCTTCATCAATTAAAGGTAAATCATTAATTGAATCAGTATACATCTTATTAACAATAGCTTTTGGATATTTTTGATAAAAATTATTAACTTTTTGTTTGCCATGACAATTTTTACCATTTACTTGCCCTGTTTTTTTATCAATATCCGTAGCCATCAAATCACAAACTTTATATTTTTTAGCTATTGGTTCTAACCAAAATGTACCAGAAGCTGATATTATAATATCCTTTTTATGATTTTTTTTCTCGACCCAAAATGATTTTAATTTTTTTTCATGATTCTGCCAAAATTCTTCAATCATCACATCAACGTCAGGTATATCTTGTAGAAAAGCAAAGACCACACTTTTAAGTTCTTCCATAGTACATAACTTTAATAAATAACAAATAGCTTTACCTAACATTTTAGGTAATCTTCTAATTATTTTAGGATATTTTTTTAAACAGAAGAGAAATAAATCAACTCCCGAATCCCCATCATATATGGTTCCATCAAAATCATATACATCATATTTCATAATATCACTTCCAAAACTTCTTTTATTATATCATGATAATTCCTTTAAAAAAAGCAACAAAAAGTACCACATCTCCATGGTACTTTTATTTTTAATTTTCATCAATTATTTTTTCTATCAAAGAAATCATATTATTCGTATTACTTTTATATTTCTTTGGTTTAAATTTTTTTACTTTCTTTAAAGCTTCACCCAAGTCATCTAAATTTTCTATGCCAATAATATTACCATTATCTGAAAATTTTTCAATTATTTGCTTCTGATGATCATTAACATGTTCTCCATATTTGGCCAATCTAGGTACAGCAATAACTTTTTTATTACATTTCAATCCAGTAATAATACTACCTACACCTCCATGAGTAATTAACAAATCACATTTTTTCATTAAGGTATCAAACTCTTCCATTGGAATTAAATCAAAAATTTTCATTTTATCTGTTTCGTACTTTGTACATCCTGCTTGAACAATAACTTCATCCTTAATGTTACCTTTTTCAATTTCACGTAAAACAGCATCAAGTAACCTTGTAAAAGGTTTATCTTGTGTCCCTAAAGTTACTAAAATCATATTTATTCACCTTTCATAATTTGATTTATCTTATCTTTAGCATCATCAATTGTTTTTTGCGTCGGATTCATAACATAAGTTAATTGTTTAGGAAAACTAGCTGTATAATTTTGACCATCACTACCATTTACACTAATATTAGTAACTATCCATGAACTCATTGTATCTAATTGATTTTTAACAATTCCTTGAACATCATCTATTTTTATATTAGTTGCAACATACGGCTCAATTGATTTTAAAATATCATCATATTTTAGTAAATATTTTTTATTTGTAGATATTTTTTTGATAATAGCTGCCATAACATCTGTTTGATTTTGACCACGATGGCGATCTCCCGTACTATAAGCATATCTTTCACGCGAGTATGCAAGTGCTTTCTCACCATTCATATAATTCATTCCTTTTTTAACTAACCATCCTTTTTTATGAAATGATTTAAACGTCGTATCACTATATACTTCAATACCATCAATAGCATCAACAACACTAGTCAAAGCTTTAAAATTAACTTTAACATATGCATTAACATTAACATCAAAAATATCTTCCACTGTTTTCATTGACATATCTATTCCATATAAGCCGGCATGAGTAAGTTTATCTTTCATTCTAGTTGCTCCATGTAATAAAACATAATAATCTCGTGGAATATGTACTAATAATACATTATGTGTTGTAGGATTAACGACTGCTAAAATATTAACATCACTTAAACCTACCGTAGAAACAGAACTTGTATCACGTGAATCTAATCCACTTAAGTAAACAATAAATGATTTCCCAACATCAATGGTTGACTCTGTATCATTAGCTTTACCAGTAACAACAACTTCCCCAACCTTTTTTACTAATTCCATAAAACTACTATTTTCTTCTAATAACAAATCATAGACTGTTGAACTAACAACTATACTATCTACCTCATTTAATTCAAGATCATAGACCATATTACCAACTGAATCATAATCTTTATACTCTAAACTAACTTGGTTATTTAATTCTTTCTTCAACTCTTCATTATTTTGTTTCATTATTCCCATATTATGACTTTTTAAATCATTTAAATTATTATAATTACTACTCTTTATAGTTAAAATATAATATGTTGTCTTTTCTTCTACAACACTTACCATATCCTCTAAAATACTTATCGTTTTATTAACATAATTAAATCCTACTCCAAAAGAAACACCCAATAATATAACTAAAATAAAACCTATAATATTCAAAAATTTATTTTTCAAAAAAAGTAGGAAATCACAAACTATATTAAGTAAAATTACTATTCCAATTATTCCAAATAAATATTTATTGGGTAACATCTTCGTTTTAATTAAAGATAACACTAAAATAAAAGATATTACTAAAAAAAGAAAAGAAATAAAAATTCTTACATAGTCATAAATAGTCCTTTTCTTTTTATCCTCATTTTTCATACTCTTTTTCATTATATCACTCCTAATAAATCCAACCACCATAAATAGCGTTAGGATAATATTGTAACATACTTTCCCACTGTACTATAAAATAATCAGCAAACTTATAAATTATTCTACCAGCTTTCGTTGGACTTGAATTATTAGCAAATGTTTCAATAAAGATTACTTTTTTACCAAATAATTTTGCTAAACAGCACATCGGTCCAACATTATGAGACCCAGTAGTTACCACAAAATCCGGACGAATTTTAATCATTAAATATAATGAAATCCAACAATTAGCAAATAACTTAAATAAATAAGTTAATTTAGCTCTAAGAGTTGTATAAGTTCCCGATATTATATAATGAACTCGACCAGGATATTTTTTTTTAAGTCCCATATTACTTTTCGTTTTTTCTGTAACAATTGTAAAATCATACTTCGTAAAACAAGGTGCTAATTGTAATAACTCACTTAAATGTCCCCCTGTACTAGCAATAAACATAACTTTTTTTATCTTTTTCTTTTCCATAAAACCATCTCTATCTTATTATACCATGTTTACTTTTCAAAATTTAATTTTGGCGATTTTTCTCTACCATAAAAACAATTGATGCTATAAACTTATTAAAATATTTTAAATAAAAGCCTTTTTTACTCTTTTTTAAATACTTATTCTTCTTATATTTAGGAAAGTTTTTCTTTACTTTAGTTAAAGCATAATTAACTGCTTCATCAAATTTCTTCTTATCCTTACATTTAGCCATTCTTTTAACAAAAGTAGCCAAAGAATATCTTACATAAACATATTCTAATTCTTCATAATATTCATCAAATAAATTATGTTCTTTATAATACTTAAAAATAGAATCAAAATTATTTACCATATCATATAACTTTTCATTAAAAGTATAAGTAATAGAACCTTCCCTTTGCATATATTCATAATAAAAGCCTTCTACAACACCTATTCTCTTTATATTAGGCAACAAACGATACATAAATTCTACATCTTCATAAGCAACACCTTTTTTAAATTTTAAGTCTTTAAATAACTCTTTTTTATAAATTTTATTACAAGCAGCTGGATAGAAATCGTACATTTGACCTTTTATTGCTTCTTTCCCAATCAAATCAGTTAAATAACCTGGATTAACAGCAACCTCAAGGTCTTCATAAATCATTTTAACTCCACAAGTAACCATATCAAAATTACCAGAATAAGCCTTCTCAATCATTTCTTTAATAAAATTTTCCTTTATCGTATCATCACTATCAATAAAAGCTAAATACTCTCCGTTTGCTTTACTTATTCCAACATTTCGTGCATCAGATAAACCACCATTTTTTTTATCAACAATCTTAATTAAATTAGGATATTTTTTTTCATAATCCAAACAAATTTTCAAAGTATTATCTTTTGAACCATCATTTACTAAAATAATTTCCATATCATCTATTTTAGCTTGCAAAATACTATCTACACAAGCATTCAAATATTTTTCAACATTATAACATGGAACTATTACACTTAATTTAATCATAAAATCATCCTAACTATAAAATCATTATAACATAAAAAAAGAATAGAAATTCTATTCTATCGTAATATTAAATATAATTTATCATTATTATATATTTTATCTGCTCTTGATTTTTCAACATTAAGCATCTTTCC
>UWSL01000107.1 GCA_900552975.1 uncultured Mycoplasmatota bacterium
AACAATAGATAATAATACGGTTCCTAATAATTTTAATTATAAAGATTATTTAGAAAAACATAAGATATATCATGTTATGAAGGCTGAAGATATTATTTTCCTGAAAACAAAAGTAAATTTTTTGTATCAAATAAAAAACAAAGTAGTTAAACGTGTTTCTGAGATTGATAATTCGGGTTATATGAAAGGTTTTATCTTAGGTGATAAGAGCGAAATAGAGTATTATACAAAGTATCAAACTTTAGGAATTGCTCATTTATTTGCTATATCAGGAATGCATATAGGATTATTTAGTTCTTTTTTATTAAAAATATTAAAAAAATTAGGTGATAAGTTTAAATATACTATTGTTATTTTATTTTTATTAATGTATGGCTTTATTGTTGGATTTACGCCATCGATTAAAAGATGTTTGTTATTTTTTATTTTAAATTGTTTCAATAAATTATTTAATTTTGAGATTTCATCGCTTAAAATATTTACTTTGACAGTTGTAATTTTAATATTGTTTGATGTTAACTTAATTTATGATGTTGGATTTTTATATTCGGTTTTTACAGTTGGAGGGATTATTTTAAATCAAGAATATATTAATAAAGGAAATTATTTTGTTAGATCATTAAAATTGAGTTATATAGCTTTTTTATTTAGTATGCCGATTGCTTTACATAATTTTTATGCTGTTAATTTTTTAGCTATAATTTATAATTTGTTTTATGTTCCGTTTGTTAGTTTAATTATGTATCCGTTATGTTTACTAACGTTTGTGTTTTCACCTTTAGAAAAAATATTTTTGTTATTAGTTATAGTTTTTGAACGTATTAGCGGAATGTTAGCAACTTTTGATTTTTTGACTATTTATATGAAAATGTCTTTGTTTAGTGTTGGTCTTTTTTATCTTTGTCTAATTTTAATTTTTAAATTTGAACTGAAAAAAATGTATGTTGGTTTAATTATTAGCATTTTGTTATTTTATGTAAAAAATTTTGTTGATCCTAATTGGTATGTTTATTATTTTGATGTTGGACAAGGAGATAGTACATTGTTAATAAGTGCAAAACAACGAGAAATAATAATGATAGATACAGGTGGTTTAAAAAGTTATGATGAAGATACTAAATATTATGTTAGTGATAAAATAATAACTTTTTTACATAGCAAAGGAATAAATAAGATAAATAAAATGCTTCTTAGTCATGGTGATTATGATCATATGGGTGATGCTGTTAATGTTGTTAGTAAAGTTAAGGTAAAAGAAGTTGTTTTTAATTGTGGTCAGTATAATAGTTTAGAAAAAAATTTAATTGAAGTTTTAAAACAAAAAAGAATAAAATATTCAGCTTGTATTAATGATATTAAAGGAGAAAATATTAAGCTATATTTTTTAAATACACGTGTTTATGATAATGAAAATGATAGTAGTAGTGTTGTATATATGAATTATAATAATTATAAATTTTTATTTATGGGTGATGCTGGTATATCTAAAGAACAAGATTTGTTGAAACAATATAGTTTAGAAAAAATAGATTTTTTAAAAGTTGGTCATCACGGATCAAATACTAGTACATCTGAAGAATTTGTTAATAGAATAAAACCAAGTTATGCCATAATAAGTGTTGGAAAGAAAAATAGGTATGGGCATCCAAAAGATTCTGTTTTGCAAACTTTACATAATAGTATGATATATCGTACAGATGTTGATGGAAGTATTGAAGTAAAATTAGGAAAAAATAGTTTTAGCATTAAAACTTTTAATCCGTAAATGTAATAGGTAAATCTTTGTATTATGGTATAATTATAATGGAGTTGAAGTTATGAAAAAAATAGAAAAGAACAATATTGTTATTAATTATTCAGAAATTTTAGAACCGTTGAGTTTAAAGACTATCGATATTTTAAAAATTAAAATAGAGGAATACAAAAGTTTGTTTGATATAAATAATTTAGAAACTATAGTAGTTAATTATTTTGCTGACTTAGAAGAATTTAGAGAATTTATATATAAACTTAGAGGTCAAAAAGATTTACCAGAATATGCAAGAGGAACATATGATAAAGGAATGATAAATGCTTGTATAGAGCCAGATAAGCAAATGAATAGAGTTACAAGGACGTCTCATGAATTGTTTCATATATTATATTTAAAATATATTTTGAAAAATAATTATGCTAATCGAATAGTTTGGTATGATGAGGGAATGGCTCAATTTTTTTCAGGAGAAAAAAAGAATTTAGAAATAGAAGAAAATTTTAAAAGATTTTATTACGAAGTTAAAAACTCAACAAAGTTAGTACCAAAAATAAATGAGTTAAAACATGGTAATTCATTTCGCAACGATAATTATAATGCATATAGTTTGAGTTATTTAGCAATAAAGTATCTATATGAAACAATTTCTTTTGCAGATTTTAAAGCATTGATGAGTGATTTTGATAGAATAAAAGAAATTGGTGAAATAGTTTTATATGAGATGTTTGAATATTATGATATTAAATATGAAAATAAAAAAGTAGTTAAATAAAGGTGAGTAAATTTTACTTGGATGCTTTTTTGTTAAATTTTGTTTTTATAATGAAATATGATACTATTCTTTTAGAGAGAAGTGATATTATGCCACCGGCGCGAGTACATGAAGCAATAGCTAAAAAAATAAATAAAACTTATAATTATGATGAAAAACTTTTGAGAATTGGAACTATTGCTCCAGATTGTTGGCGTAATGTCCCAAAAGAGGCGGGAATAAAAGATAAATATTTGTCTCATTTTTGGGATTTTCGTATAAAAAGTGGTCAAGCAAATGATTATGAAAATTTTTATCTTAAATATTATAAAGAAATAAATAATCCTTTTTACTTTGGATATTTGGTGCATTTAATAGTTGATCAATACTGGAAAACTTTTATTGAGCAAAAATATGAAAAAAAGATTGATGGTAATAATTATGTTATTTTAAAAGATGGTACCTTATTAAAGGATGAAAATTATTTTAGTTATTTTGAAGAAGTTAAGATGCAACAACGTTTAGCTAATAAATATAATTTGGATTATTTACCTATTAATAAAGATGATTATCAGAATTTTGCGTGTCAAATTGATGAGGTGAATTTAAATGGTTTGTTTAATGTAGGTGGTTCGCTTGATTATGTTAATAAAGATTTGAGGCAAAACGAAAAAGTAGCTGAATCAGTTGTTTATGATGATAAATCAATTGAAGAAGCTTTAGAAGAAACAGCGGTTTTTGTGAAAAAAGAATTGATTCGTTTAGAAAAAATAAAGAAAGAATATGATACCAAAATAAAGATTGCAGTAGATATAGATGATACAATTTTATCAACGAAAGAACTAGAAAAATATTATTGGCAGATATTTTTGCATGAACATAATGAGATTGATGCTAAGAAAAAGTATCAATGGGGAGATAAAGAACTTTCGCTATTCTGGCAAGAATATAGAGAAAAAATGGCTTATGGTAAAGTAAAAGATAACGTCTCATTAGCTTTTAAAGATCTTAAAAATGATGGATATATTGTTGATTTATTAAGTGCTAGACCATTAGATAAATATGCATCACTTAATCAAAATTTAATGGAATATTTTGAAAAAAACAATTTAATGTATGACCATATGCATCTTGGCTTTTATTCTAAAATAGCTTTTTTAGAAGAACATAATTATGATATTTTAATTGATAATGAACTTCGTCATATTTTAGCTGCTCAAGGAAGGGGTATTTCAACTATTTTATTTGGACCATTTAATCCTAATTATGAAGGCATTCAAACTGATGATTGGGTCAAAATACCAGTTCTTATTAAGCAAATAATTGAAGAAAAAACTAAGAAGAAATCTTTATAAAAAAATATAGAGAGTGAAAATTTTAACAAATTTATAAATGAAACATAAGATATAGTACATTATATAATGTTTAGATATATTAGAAAAAACTTGTTTAAGTTTTTTCTTTTAGTGTTTTATAGTTACTTTTTAATTAGAAAAAGTCGGTAAATAACTTTTATCTTTTATCTTAGAATGCTATAATAAAATTGAGGTGAAAAACATGAAAGATAATATTTATTTAATATCGAGTAGTAGTTTTCGTTTGGTTGATGATGAAATAAAAAAAATAGTTGGAAATAATAATTATACTAGTTATGATTTCAATAATATAGAATTAGATGAAATATTAGAAGAAGCTGCTTATATATCTTTATTTTTAGAAAAGAAGTATATGGTAGTTAGAAATGCGAGTATTTTTGGTAGTAGTAAAAGCAAAGATAAAGAAAGCAAGAAAAGTAGTAAAGATAGTGAGAAACTTTTAAATTATTTGGAGGAACCTAATTCTAATACAATAATTATTTTTATTATAAATGGTAAAGTAGATAGTA
This sequence comes from uncultured Mycoplasmatota bacterium, assembly GCA_900552975.1. Lineage (GTDB taxonomy): Bacteria > Bacillota_I > Bacilli_A > RF39 > UBA660 > Coprovivens. Next base: position 4,390 of record UWSL01000107.1, read on the forward strand.
AGAAAAAAATAGTTAAAATTATTAAAGATAAATATAATTTAATAGAAATAGGGGAATTAAAACCTAAAGAAATAATTAGTTTAAGTGATAAAAATTTAAAAAAAGATAGTGAGTTTATATCAGAAATATATGGA
>UWSL01000108.1 GCA_900552975.1 uncultured Mycoplasmatota bacterium
TTCATTGATTCAAAGTTTATTACAATCACGTAATAGACTTTTTATATATAATAAAAAATGTTACAATTAATATAATAAATACTATAATATAGGACACGATTATTAAAAAAATTTTTCTAGAGAGTTACTATTTGGTGGAAAGTAATAAATATTTTTAATAGTTACTACCTATTATGTTGCGCAGGAAACTGATTGCCCGATAACTCGGTTAAAATAATTAAGTAAAAATAAGGATGGTACCGTCTAAATGACTCCTCATGTGTACCATTCTTTTTTTTATAAAGGAGATGATAAAAATGACGGACACGAAAAATAGAAAAAAATAAATGAAAGAAGGAATAGAAATGATTAATAAAAAAGGTGCAGAATTATTAGAACAAGTTATTAAAGAAAAATATAAAAATGTTCAATTAGATAAAATTTATTTTGATGAAAATGAATTTTATTATGAATTTAAAATTAATGAACCAATAGGGGAGAGTGATTTTCCTTTTCTTGAAAAAAGAATTAAAGAAATAGATAATAATATTCATGTAAAACTTATAAGAATAAGTGGTGTTTACCATGAAAGTAATATTAATAATGAAATGATTACTAGAATAGTTGGTAAATGTTTTGAAAACGAAGAAGCTTTAGATAAATATAATCAATTTTTATTAGAAGCAAAGGAGAGAGACCATCGTAAAATAGGACAAGATTTAGATTTGTTTTGTTTTTCTGATTATGTTGGTCCAGGTCTTCCCCTATATACTCCAAGAGGAACTATTATAAAAGATGAACTTCAAAAAGAAATCGAAAGAGTATGTAGAAAATATGGCTTTCAAAAAGTTAGTTGTCCATCACTAGCTGGTATCTCGCTTTTTGAAACTTCTGGTCATGCTAAAAAATTTAATGATGAATTATTTAGAGTTTCATCACCAAAAGGACATAAATTTGTTTTAAAACCAGTCCAATGTCCTCACCATACTCAAATATATGCTTCTAAAGTTCGTAGCTATAAAGATTTACCTATTAGATACATGGAATCAGATAAACAGTATCGTGCTGAATTACAAGGTGCTGTTGGCAATAGTCTTTCTAGAGTATATGCTATAACTGTCGAAGATGGTCACTCATTTTGTCGAGTAGATCAAGTGAAACAAGAAATAATAAATATGTGTAATTTGATTAAAGATTTTTATTCAAGAATGGGGTTGTGGGAAAATCATTGGGTTTCCTTATCAGTCAGAGATTATGATCATCCTGAAAAATATATTGGCAATAAAGAAGACTGGGACTTATGTGAAAAAATGTTAGAAGAAATATCTAATGAACTAAATCTTAAGGCTCAAAAATGTGAAGGTGAAGCCGCTTTATACGGACCAAAATTAGATTTTATGTTTAAAGATGCTTTAGGTCGCGAAATTCAAATTCCAACTGTTCAAGTTGACTTTGCAACTCCTAAAAGATTTAATTTATTTTATATTGACGAAAATGGTCAAAAACAAACACCTGTAATGGTTCATCGTGCCGTATTGGGTTCCTACGAAAGATTTCTTGTTTTATTACTTGAACAATTCAAAGGAATTTTACCAATATGGTTAAGTCCTGTTCAAGTAAATATTGTTCCTGTAAGTATGAAATATCATGATGAATATTGTCAAAAAATATTTAACATTTTAAATAATGAAGACATAAGAGTTAGTTATGATGATTCTAAAGAATCAATGGGTAAAAAAATAAGACAAAGCAATATAATGAAAAATCCTATTACAATTATTATAGGTGATAAAGAAAAAGACAATAATTTAATAAGCTTTCGAAAATATAATAATGAAGAAACTATATCAATGAGTATCGACAAATTTATTGAATTTATAAAAAATGAAATTAAAAGAAGATAAGAATTTGACAAAAACAATTTATATTGTATAATTCAGATTAAGTGAGGAGATATAAACATAAGTGAGCTATCTCGGGTTAATTACCTACACAATATAATTGGAGTCACAAATACATTTTTTGTGACTTTTTTTATACAATCAGTTACATTAAATAAAAAGATAGGAAGTGCAAATATGCCAAAATATGAAATAATATTTGAAAGTAAGAATTTATATTATATAAAGTTAAATGAATTATTACTTAATGATTATTTAGAAATGGTTAATAATCCAGAAATTCAAAAAGGAATAAGTCATCAAATAAAAAAATTTACTTATGAAGATGAACTTACTTGGCTTAAAATGAAATTAAAAGAAAAAGCACCTATTTTTACAATTATTGAAAAAGAAACCAATAACTTTGTTGGTAATATTGAAATTATGCATATTGTCAATAATATTGGTGAAATAGGTATTTGCCTTGCTTTAACTAAACAAAATAAACATTATGGCCAAGAAGCAATAAAGGCCCTTATAAATTACGGTTATGAAAATTTAAATATTAAAGGTTATGAATTAAATGTTTATAATGATAATTATCGTGCTATTCATTGCTATGAAAAGGTTGGTTTTACCATTTATGGCCCTGGTAAAAAAAGTGATGATATACATATGATTTATAACAAAAAGGAGTAAGAAATGAAAACTATTATAAGAAAAGCGACCCCTAGTGATGCGAAAAAAATAGCAGAAGTGTTAGCGTATACTTGGCAAACAACTTATAAAGGTCTTTTATCAGACTTTATTTTAGAAGAAAAAATTAATGGTATTAATGAAAAAGCTAATCAAATAGCTGCTAAAATTCCAATTAAAAATAATTATTACGTAGCAGAAGTCGCTAATAACGTAGTTGGTGTTTTAATTTATGGAAAATCTAGAAATTCTAGCTATCCAAACTGTGGCGAAATAAACGCTATATATGTTTTAAAAGAATACCAAGGTAACAAAATTGGCAAAAAATTATTTTTAACCGGCATCAACGAATTAATAAATATTGGTTATAATGAAATGATTTTAAATGTTTTAAAAGGTAATCCTACCATTAAATTTTATGAACATTTTGGTGGCCAAAAAGTTGCAACTAAACATGACCTATTTGGTCCGGACGCTATTGAAGAACATGTAATGCTATTTAAAAATTTAAAAGAAATTAGCATAAATTTTAAAACAATATAAGATAATTTATACTAAAGTGGTCTCTTATGAAATTGAACTGATTGCCTTAGATAAAATAAATATGCTGATGATACCAAAAAAGAAAAAATGTTATTATATCCGTTGTTTATTAGTGCAAACTCCATCTTTTTCAACAATATTATCGCTTTATGTTTATAAAAATAATAAAGAAAAAAAAGATTAAATTTATCGATTATAAGAATGTAATGACAGAAGTCGAAGATAATACTTTAAACATATAATATTGAAGAAAAAAATATAGACATAGACTATTTTTTCATCTATCATAAATTTAAGAAAGGTAAAGATTTTATGAAAGCTATTTGTGTAACTGCTAATAACGAATGGAAATATGTTTTATACTATTTCAATAAAAATTTAGAAGATTGTAATGTATTTCCGCTTGGAGAATATTTTATTAATAATGATATCTTATATTTTAGAACGGGGGTTAGGAAAACTAATTCAGTAGCATCCGTGCAATATATGATAGATAAATTTAATATTGATCACCTAATATTAGTTGGAACATGTGGAGGAATAGATACATCTAATGATACTCTAGACATTATTATACCAAACAAAGCTGGCCAATATGATTGTACTATTCCTGACTATGAACCTCTATTTAAAGAAATGTTTACTACTAACATAGATACAAATTATTTGGATTTTAATTTTAAAACAGGTTTTATTGCAACAGCAGATAGAGCGGTGGTAAGGCAAGAAGATTGGAAGTTACTAAATGATAACAATGTTACTATTGCAGATACTGAATGTGGGGCTTTATCATATATTTGTCAAAAGAATAAAGTCAAATTTCTTGCTATAAAAGGAATTAGTGATTTTCCGATAAAAAACGTTTCTTCAAAAGAATCGGATAACAAACAAACTGAAGATTTCTTAAATAATATTCCAATAATTTTAAAAAATATTTTAGATAATTATATTCCTAAAATATTCAAATAATGAAATGAATAATGTCTAATAAAAAGATATTATTCATTTTTTTTAAAATTTTTCATAAAATTCACTAGTATTGGAGGAAAAAATGTATAACTTAGAAAATGATATTGAAATTAAATATAATACTAAGTATTTACCACTTGAATATAAAATATTAGAGTGGCGTCTAATTATAAATAGAGAATTATATGAAGAAAAGATTATTGATTTAGAAATATACACTGAAATGGAAAAATCACTTTTAGGAAGAATGACCAAAATAAATAATGAATATAAAAGTAAAAGAGCTATAACAAAGTAAATTTATATAAACAAAAATATGAAAGGCTAGGAAAAAATGGATATAAAAAAAGCTCGTGAAGAGTTAAGAAAAGGTAAAA
>UWSL01000109.1 GCA_900552975.1 uncultured Mycoplasmatota bacterium
CAATTAACAAATCTACCAAAGGACTTTGGAACTTTGTCAAAGAGTCTTAACATTTCCCCAACAAATTACTATTTTTCTAACTAATTACTAAATTGTAATTTGTATTGCTAATTAAATATATTTACTAGCCTCTTTAATACTTAACTTGTCCATTTTGTCTTTGTATTTTTCAACAAACTCTTTAACCCATTTCGGATTTGTTTTAGAATAATCTCTTAAACTCCAACCAATAGCCTTATTTATAAAAAATTCATTACTACCAAAATTATTTACAATTATTTTTTCTAATAATTCTGTATTAGTTTTTTCTTTTCTACAAAGTTGATGGTCTATTGCTATTCTTCTTACCCAAAAATCTTCATCTTTTGACCATTTCAACATCAAATCATTTATTCTTTCATCTTTAAATGCTATATTTCCAACGATTCTATCTAGTCCATCTATTGTATCCCACCATTGTTTTGACTTTATATATTTAAAAATTTTAGAAACATCATCATAAGTTAAATATTTTTGCATAGTTACTAAATAGTCCATGACTAAATATTGAAATTCTCTATAGTCATCTTCATAACATTTATCTAAAAAATCCCAATCTACAACTTTACTTACTTTTTCTTCTTTTAATAAATCTTTATAAAATGACTTTCTTATTGGAGTTGCTAATCCATAGAATTTGAACAAATCTCTCATATATTTTGACATCTTTACAGCATTTTCTTCATCTCTATTTTGTTCAAAAAGATGTTTAATTTTTGTATATTTATCCATAATAATCTCACCTCCAAATTACTATTTATCTGTTTGTCTTTTTAATTATACCATTTTATTTTAAATAAATATATTCTTTACACTTAAAAACATATTTAAAAAGTAAAATAACTACTTTATACATACGATTTTTTTTAGAAAGATTTATAGGAATCAATAAAAATGCACATACTGATAAAAATACTAATGCTTGTAATTTAAAATTAGTAAAAGCAAATAGTATTAAAAATATCATAAGCATAGGAAGTCCTATATAAAGATCTGTCATTTCTATATATTTTCCTAAAGTCTTTTTTATACTTTTTATTGCTATATACATAAATTTATCACTCCCTTGATCTATATCTTCTTCGATACATATTTCTTTGTGGCATAATAGAACTTACTGCTTCACCCATATTTTCACGACCATGCATTCTCATATTTTTACCGATATTTGATGGTGTTGAATTTTTAACTTTACCACCAAATTTTTCAATAGTATTTCCAATACCATTTTGAATACCACTTTTAATTGGATTAGAGTTTGAACTATTATTACTTTTGATATTATTTCCAAATTTTTGGATAGCTCCTCCAATAGAATTAACAAGTTTATTTCCTCCAACTCTTCCTAGAGTAGAAGCACCAACACCTAATCCAAAGGAAGTAGCACCACTAATAGCATTTCCTCCAATATGAGTTGCAGTAGATAATGCATGACCATAGCTCATTAAACTCATTAATTGTTCTCGACCAGAATTAGCACTAACATTTGAACCAATGAATCTATTAACAACTTGTGATCCAGTTAAAAGGAATGTACCACATCCAACAAACATTAATGATTTTAAAGCCATATCTTTAAAGTTAGAATCACTAAAGAAAGTTGTACTATTAATGGCTTGCATTACAATTACAGTTATACCAATAATCATCATAACTACTGCACCTTGTAGCATTAAAGAAACTAATTGTTCTATAACGGCAGATCTTCGTTGTTTATTTCCAATAGAAGTAGCAAATACTATTGGACTTATTAAAAACAAAAACAAAAATTCTATTTGCCTACGAGCAAGCATCATCCCACTAAAGAAAAGAGCATATAAGAAGAAACCACCTACAATAATAGCCATTATCCAGTTTATATTATATTTATAATCTTTTTCATCTGGTAGTATCCATTTCTTAGAAGTTACATATTTATCATTAAACATTCGTTTCTTAGTAAAATTACTATTTTTGATATTATCACTTATATTTTCTTTTTTAAATTCATCGCTTGCTTTGTAACCATCTGAATAATCAACATACATAGTAAGCATAGCACTAGATAAAGTAGTACCACTATTTGAAAACATAGAAGAAGTATAACCACTTAATTTCATAGATAAAGTATTGGCTTGCGAAAATAAGAAAACGCTCATTAACACAAGCACACTACATTTAATAATTTCCATAACTATTTGATGAGTGGATAATCCCTCATCTGGATCTAATATTTTCATTACAAATCGCCAAGCAATAAATAATGCTAATAATGTTATAGCAATAGCAATTATTCCAGAATGAAAATTAGAAAACATGGTGTTATTCGAAACACTATCAACAATATCATATAAGTTTAGTTCTTTCATTATATTAAATAATGTATCTACTAGTTTATAGATAAAATCAATTACAGCCCAACCTAATCTTCGGAGTAAATCTAGAGCACTTAACATATAACACCACCTAGAATAGACTGATAATTAAGTTTACTAAAGATATGGCTAAAATGATTCCTACGATACCAAACATTGTTTGAATGATTCTTTGTTTAACATGGGCTTTTCTGTCAACATCAGCAACGGCATACATAATAAAGCCAACTACTAATGAAACACCTGCTAGAGCGATACCAACTCTTAAACACCAATCAGTTAAAGTTTTAATGGCTTTTAATATTGTATCAATATTGTAATTACCACCATCTAATTTTGTTATTGCTAGTGTACTTATAGTATTCCCTATATTGTGTAGAGAACTTTCTATAATTTTAAACAATAAGCAACACCTCGAAATTTATATTTTTATTCATCAATTATCATCCTCCTTAATAAAATAAGAAAAAGAGCAAAATAGTGATATAATAAGTTTGTTATTGATTTTTAATAACACTAGAGTTAGCCCTAACTAGCTCTTTTATTTTGCTCTAATTTCATTTGACTAAATTTCTATTTCATCATCAGTTTTTTCTTTAGATTTTGCTAAAAATGTAACTTTTTCAGCAATAACTTCTTGAATAGTTTGTTTTGAATTATCTTTTTCAATAACTCTTGTTTGAATACGACCTTTAATACCAATTAAATCTCCTTGCTTACAATATTCACTTGTATTTTCAGCGACACCAGACCACATAGTACATTTAACAAAATCAGTATCATATTCACCATTTTCATTTTTGTAACTTCTAGGTATAGCAACAGTTACATTGCATACTTTTTTGCCATCTTCTAATTCAGTTATTTTTGGATCTTGCACAATTCTACCAACTAATACTGTTTGATTCATCATTTAACCACCTCCTTTCATATATTAAAAATACAAATCATCATTTAAGATTTTTTGCACTTTTTCATCTGTTTTTTCAATAGATTCTTTACCGAAGTATTTAGAATATTTTTTTATTTGTTCTTCAGTTAAAGAACGATCTTCTCCAAGTTCTGGATCATCACCAACAATAAAAAAATTACCACATATAACATCATGACCAATATCACGATTAGGTGGTAATCCTAAAATCTTTCCTTCTTCATTACAAACTATTGCAACATCATTTGAATCTCTTAAATAAGTGTATTCAATTAATCCATTAACAAGTTTTTGTTTATCTTCTAAAGTGTTTTTTATTGTTCTTTTTTCTGGCAACTTATTTGGCTCAACATAAAGAACATTTAAGTTTCTTTGCAATTTATCACAACCTTTCTAACTATATTCACTAAGTAATTTTTCCATTTCTTTTGTTTCTTCTTCGGTCGGAGGTATTGTTTCACATCTCTTACCATTCCAAACCATAATGCCATCTTCATCATACCTAATATGTGGAGCTGATGTTCCATTAATTAATTCGTTGGGTTTTTCAGCAATTTTAGTAACCATAATATAAGATTGAATATTATTATTCTTATCAGAGTAAGTTTTTAAATATCCTTTAATAAACACTTTTTTATCTTTAATAAAAAAATCTTTATATTTGTAATAAAGATTATTGTGTATTCTTAAATTAAGATAACAATTATTATTTGAATAATCATTACAAGTCAGACCAAACAGACAATAATTATTAGTATTATAAATATTATTGATTTTGCCAGATAACATAACTTCATTATAATTTATATCTTCATACATAAATGCCTCCAATCTAATTTAAAGTTTATATTAGTATTACTAATAATATTAAGGAACCCATTACAGTAAGTAGAAGTACTAACTTATCTTCTTGTTTAGAATTATTACATTCTGCGAGGGCACATATGGCAATAGTAACTGATAGAGATAATAATTTTTTGGGAATAGTTACTATGGAG
>UWSL01000110.1 GCA_900552975.1 uncultured Mycoplasmatota bacterium
ACGGTTGTCCATTTACCATAGGCTTTCAAAATTCTTTCATAATCGTCATATTTTACTTGATAATATTCAGCATCTAATCTTCCAGATTTTCCAAATGTAGCAGAAAAATTTTTTTCAACATTTATTTCTGTTACTTCATCATTGGTTAAATCATCTAAGCTACAATTAAATATTTTGCAAAGTGTTAGTAGTTTATCCATTTCTGGATATGCAGAGCCTGATTCCCATTTAGAAACAGCTTGTCTTGATACGTCCATCATATCTGCCAATTGTTCTTGACTCATTTTATTTTCTTTTCGTAAAGTTTGTAGTTTTTCACTAAACTTCATTTTTCTCACCTCGGTAAAATTTTATCTTATCAACCTGGTTGCGAACTACCATTTTTTAGTTGTTTTTTGTAAAATGTTGGTTGCTATAATATTTTTTTAGGTACGATCAATACGAAAAGTTCCCCACCATTCGGGTAGTATGTCATAAATTTTTTTTGTTTCATATTCAGAAGAAGTTAATATTTCAGTATCTTCATTAATGAAATCTACAAGAAAATATAAACATTCTGTTTCTGGAAGTAAAATCTCACCTATTTCGTTTACTAAAAGCATTTTTTTTATTAGATAATCTTGGTTTGTAATCATTTTAACTAAGGCATTTTCTTCGGCACTCATTTTTAACTCCGTTGTCGAAATAATATTTGAACCTATGTAAATATTATCCTTAGTACTATAAATAAGACAAGTTATGTATCCTGATGAAGTAAATGGCGAAATAACCTGAGGATTATTTTTGGACACAGCCATTTCATAAAGTTCTTTCCAATCCATATTATCACAACTTTCTAAGATTTAGGATAGCATTTTTTTTTAATATTAACAAGTATTAGCTTCTCATTTATGGATCTGTATAGTATAATAGACGCCATTAGGTGGGGTTTATGGAAAAAGAAGTAAAAGTACGTTTTTTAAATAAAGAAACTAATTATAGTAAATATTTAGAAGAAGCTTTAAGTTTTGATACAAATGATAGTTGGTTATTTGATGATGAAATAGATAATGATGTTATATGGTCTTTAGAAGATAAAAGATTTTCTTCTTTTACATATGGATTATTTCTAGAAGATAAATTAATTGGTTTAATGATGGTTGATTTCACTGATAATGAAGAACAAAATTTAGTTTTTGAAACGAGTATTATAATTCATCCCGAATATCGTAAGTGTGGAATGGGTAATTTCCTGTTACAAAGCGTGATACAAGAATTACAAGCTAAATCTAAATTAATAAGTTCATTACACGCAACAATATATGCTGATAATATTCCTTCGCAGCAATTAGTGCTAAAAAACGGTTTTGTTTTTCAAAAAGAAGGTACAATGAATAATAAGTTAATTTATATGTATCAATGTAATTTAAAAGAAATAAATAAAGAGAAAAAAATGAGTTAAATTGCTTCTTAACTCATTTTTTTATTTTAATATTATTTGCTTTGGTAATATTAAGATTGTCTTCATCAAGAATAAAGAAAGATACTTCAAATTCTTCAATCTTTTTTATTTTTTTAGTTGGTATAGTAATATAAACAAATTTCTTGCTATTGTAGTTAACAGTTTCATTAAAAGATACATCTTCATATTTAGTATTATTTATTTTTAATTGATTAATTTTAAAGTCGTAATTTACACTATCATTTTGGTTATCAATTAAAATTTGAATTTTATTTTCGTCTTTGGAAGAAACTATTTGATAATAATAAATTTTAACGTCGCTATTAGTATTAATTGGTTCTAAATTAGCAAGTGATGTAGTATTTTCGGTAGTTTTATCAGTATTTATAACAAATTTTATGTCATTATTAGTAGTAGTATTTTGGGAATTTTGGTTAACTTTTCCATATAGAACAACTTGACTAAATTCTTCTAAGTTATATAAGTCTAAAAAAGAAACAGGAATATTAACAGTGATATTGCTTGAAACATTGCCAACTAAAGAAATATTATCAGCGCTATTTTCTAGCTGATAGCCATCAACAGTTATATGGCTAATACTGATACTTAGATTGTTAGCACTACTATATAAAGCTTTTAATTTAACTGTATACCCATCTTTTTCATCATAGGTTATTGAATCAGGATCAATTGTCAAATCATTTCTTTTATATATTTGCTTGCTAGAAATTTTAACATTTTGACGTTTTATGATAGTTTTATCATCTGTTTTGGTGGTAGTAGTTTTATCATCTTTTTTTTCTTCATCCTTTTTTTGCCACGGCATAGTGAAATCAAAACTTATATTATCTTTATTTTGATAAACAAAATAGCCCCCTACTCCTAAAAGTCCTACAACAACAAGAAAAAGAATTAATAAACCAACTTTATTAGTGGCTTTTTTTTCTAAACGCATAAAATTATCTTCACTATTATTCACGATGACTCACCTCTATTTTAGATTATATCATGGAATTTTTTAAAATTATATAGCTTATTAAAGTTTTGTAGTTTATAATTAAAATGGTGAGATAATGAGAACAAGAAGATGTTATTTATTACCTTTGTGTATTCTATTGATGTTTTTTTTTACCAAAATAGTTATGGCACAAGAAATTACGTTAACTAATGAAATTATTCATTTTAATAAATATAAAGACTTTGATTTACAAGGTTTTACTGTGACAGATAAATACATAGTAGCTGTCTTAATTAGTGATGATGAAAATGAATCAATTATAAAGTTATTTGATAAAAAGACATTTATGGAAGTAAATTCAATTTATGGTGGAAGTTTAGGCCATGCTAATGATGTTGCTTATAATACTAATAATAATTTAATTTATGTAATAGATAATGGTAATAAGGATGTTCATTTATTTGATGCAAATACTTTAGAATATATTAAAACGATTGAAAGTGACATTGAACTTAGAAGTTTGACTTACATTAATGATAAAGGATACTTTTTAGCAAGAAATATTACAACTGGTTATATTTTAGATGATAATCTAAAATTACTAAAAGAAAAACCTTTTATTTGGGGATTAAATATTTCATCTAAGGTAGCTCGACAAGGCTGGGCCTACTGGCAAGATAAGTTATATTATGCTACTTGGTCATGGATTCGAATGGGTGGCGATGGAACTAATACTATTTATGTATATGATTTAAATGGAAGGAAAGAAAATGAGTTGGTAATAGATAAAGATGCTGGCGAATTAGAAGATGTAGCCTTTTTAGATGATAATATTTTATTAGGTTTCAATGGTTATGATAATTATGTAGCCTTTTATTTAGAAAAGATTGAGCCAGGTGAAAAAAAAACAATCTTAGAGATAAATGAAGAAGATGAAATATTAGAGACTGATAAGAAGAATAATTATAGTTATGGAATAATACTAGGAATAATTTTATTACTTATAATTATCATGAGTTTATTTTGTTTAAAAAAGAAGTCAAGATGAGGTATCTTGACTTTTACAATGTATAAAATTTAGTACGAATATTTAAGTTTTCGGCAGAAAACAGAATATTTTTCAAAGTACTTGGAGTTATTTCTAAATGGAACATACGATGATAATCTTTTTTACTATAAATAGTAATAGTTATTAAATTATCTTTAATAGTTATATCATTCGTATTTATTGCTTCTTTAAGATAATTTACTTTAGTAAGATTAGTATTATTATGATGATTATTTTCATCTTTAATAGTATTTAATTCTTGACGTAAATTGCTTACTTCACTAACAAGATGCTCTAATTCTTGACATAATGAACCAACTTTTCTACTATTTTCTTTAATTAAAGCATCATTTTCACGAGAAATATGGCGTCCTAATTCTAGATACTTGTTTATTTTGCGATTGGCTAAAATGATTTTTTTATTTAAGGTAGAAAGTTTGGCAATGAGTGTTTTATATTCATCTGTTTCGTAATCTATTACAGAAGGTTTAATACCATCTAGAGAAAGCCTTTCATAATAATAATTAGCTTTTAAGTTTTTTTCATCATACAAATAATTAATATAGAAACGAGCAATATTTAGAGCTAATTCAAGGTCTTTTTTTATTTTGTTAAGGTCAAATAACTTACGACATTCCTTTAAAGTATAATTATTTTTATAAGCATATTTCATTCCAATTTGTATTCCACTAGTTAATCCATAATTTATAGGTAGTGATAACATATTAAAATTATTTTTTTCACAAACTTCTTTCGTATTATCTTTTGAACAATCATTAATTACCAAAACATCTGCAAAACTGGCATCTTTTTTTATTTCTTCTAATATGTTGTCTAGAGTCATTTTCTTT
>UWSL01000111.1 GCA_900552975.1 uncultured Mycoplasmatota bacterium
TATATAAATATAATTACAATTAAAGCTTTAAAAAGCTTTTTTTATTTTAATTAATGAAAAATAATGATATAATTAATTAAAATAAAGAGGTGGCTAAATGCAAAATATTACTATAAAATGGGTAGATGATACATATATATATGTAAAGTATGATGAAAAAATCTATGAAAAAATAGTACCAACTAAAGTTTTAAAAATCTATAAAAATGATAAAAAGTTTATGGAAGCATATACCGACTTTTTGAATCAAGATAATTTATTTCCAATAAGCAATCTTCGTTTTGGAGATACTATTTTTAATACGCAGTCAGTTAAATCATCACGACAAGAACCACTAAAAGAAGCAAAAGAAAATTCAGAAATAATGCTGAGTATTGATGAAAAAAGAGAGCTAGTAGATAAAAAAATAATGACAATTATAAAAGAACTTGAATTAACAGCAAGTAACGATCCATATATTCAACTTGGTAATATTTGTAAAGTTCAAGAATATTTAGCTAAAAAAAGTGCTGAGCATAGCCAAACAACGACTCTCAAAAATAATTATAATATAGATAACTTCTTCTTAAATGAACTTTATCTTGGTTTAATAAAAAATGAATATAAAGATGTTACCAATAGTATAATTCAAAAAGAAATTTTAAAGAGAATAGGTATTGATGCTTTAATTGTTGGATTAAGAGGTCAGACTCAAAATGAAAATCATTCAGCTAACCTTATTAAGTTATATGGTTCATATTATTATTTCGATCCAACTATTGAAGGTGTCTTATATAAGAAAAGACTTGAACAAAATAGTGAATTTATCATGAATTGTGCCGGTATGGGCAGCGAAACCTATGAAAAGTGGTACAAACCAACGGTTATTGTACCTGAAAAAATGTTTGGAGATTTAATTCCTATTCCGAAAGACATTGCTAAAAATAGCATACCAAATGATATGATTGCACGTGTTAGATCAACAGCAACTAAAGATTATGATATTATATAGATAAGAAAAGAGGAAAATTATGAAAGAAAAATATTTACCAATAGGTAGTGTAGTATTATTAGAAAATGGAAGCAAAAGGGTAATGGTAAATGGTTTTTGTGCCATTGATCCTAAAAATCCTCAAAAAATATTTGATTATTCTGGTGTTTTATTTCCAGAAGGCTCTTTAAGTTCTGATCAAGCTTTATTATTTGATCACTCTCAAATTTCAAGAATCGATCATTTAGGATTAGAAGATCAAGAAGAACAAGCATTTAAGGTAAAACTAAACATTCTTTTAGAAAAAATGTCTGAAAGTCAAAAATAATTGACTTTTAGACTAAACTAAGTTATATTAACTAACATCAAAACGCCGATAGGGACATGATAGTTAAACCTCTTAATTAAAGGGAACTTAGATAAGTGAGAACTAAGTATTAATGTTTAATTATTCCTACCCTGGAGTAAGGAAAAAAATCCTTCGGATAAAATCCGTTATCAATTATTAAGTAAAATATAAAGGATGGTACCGTGCTAGAGCACTCCTTAAGTACCATCTTTTTTTTAGGAGGAAAATATGAAATTAAGTAATAGTTATTTTTACACTTTACGTGAAAACCCTAAAGATGAAGAAAGCTTAAGTGGCAACTTATTAGTTCGTAGTGGCATGATAAAAAAAGTTGGTGCTGGAATTTATATGTATTTGCCTTTAGGATACAAAGTTCTAGACAAAATTATGAAAATAATTAAAGAAGAAATGGATAAAGCAGGTGCCGAAGAACTTTTAATGCCAAGTTTAATACCTAGCGAATATTATGAAAAATGTGGTCGTGTTGAAGCTTTTGGTGATGACATGTTTAATTTACATGATCGTTATAACAAACCATTAGTTTTAGGACCAACTCACGAAGAGTTATTTACGATAGCAGCCAAGGCCATGGTTAAAAGTTATAAAAATTTACATTTTACCATTTATCAACAAGCCAATAAATTTCGTGACGAACCACGTCCAAGATATGGTCTAATTAGAGTAAGAGAATTTATTATGAAAGATGCTTATTCTTTCGATAAAGACGAAGAAGGTTTAGACAGATCATACCAAGCAATGAAAAATGCTTATAATAATATATATAATCGTCTTGGAGTAAATTATAAAATTGTTCGTGCTGATAATGGTGCAATGGGTGGAACTTTGTCCGAAGAATATCAAGCTTTAACCGATATTGGAGAAGATGTTTTAGTTTTATGTCCAAAATGTAATTATGCATCTAATTTAGAAATAGCTGAAACAATTTCAGCTTTAACTTCTAATGAAAAATCTAAAGAATTAATCAAGGTAAGTACTCCAAATCAAGAAACAATTGAAGATGTTTGTAATTATCTGCAATTAGATGTAACCAAATCAATAAAAGCTTTATTAATGGATATTGCTGGAGAATTAGTTGCTTTCTTCATTCGCGGAGATCGTGAACTATGTGAAAATAAAGTTTGCAAATTATTAAATGTTAAAGAAATAAAATTTGCTGATGATAATCTAATTGCTCAAAGTAATGCTGTTGCTGGTTATACCGGTCCAATTAAATTAAATTGTAAAGTTGTTATTGATAATGAAATTCTAAAAATGAAAAATTTCTGTTGTGGAGCTAATTGTGAAGGATATCATTACATTAATGCCAATATTAATGACATAAAATACGATATAGTAGGCGACATCACTAATGTTCAAGAAGGAGACTTATGTCCTTGCTGTGGCGAACCACTATCATTCAAAAAAGGTATTGAAATAGGTAATTTATTTAAATTAGGTACAAAATATGCTCAAAATCTTGGTTTAACTTATCTTGATGAAAATAACCAAGAACAAGTAGTTACAATGGGATCATATGGTATTGGACCAGGCCGTATTCTAGCTAGTATAGCAGAACAACAAAATGATGAAAGTGGTCTTATTTTCCCTATGAATATCGCTCCATATCAAGTTGCAATCGTTCAAATAGATATGAACAATCCAGAACAAACTAAAATAGCTAATAGCCTATATGAAGAATTATTAAAAAATAAAATTGAAGTAATTTATGATGATCGCGAAGAACGTCCAGGTGTTAAATTTAAAGATATGGATTTAATAGGTATTCCTCTACGTATTACGATTGGTAAAAAAATAAATGAAAATAAAGTTGAATTAAAAGAAAGAAAAACAAATATTCAAGAAGATTGCTTGATAGCAGAAATTGTTCCAAAAATTATAAAAAAAATCGAAGATAGCTTAAAATAAGTTATCTTTTTTGTTATACTAAAAATAGGTGATAATAGATGACAGATATTATAAAAAAAACATATTTATATTATTTAACTCCTCAACCAAATAACCAAGAATATCAAAAATTATTAAGCATGGCTCAAGAGCAACAAATTAACTTTGATAAACTTACTCACAAAGTAGAACAATCTATCAAAAGAATAAAACAAAAAGCCCAAAAATTAGGATATGAAATAGATTTTGAATCATTTTACAATATGCTTCAAGATTATATAAGTCAAAAAGACGATTTAGAAGAAAATACAAAAAAAGATTATTTATTTATTCTTGCAACTTTATCAGAAATATATGATATTAACTTACGTCAAGAACTAGAAAATTATGTTTCTTTGAAGAATCCTCAAACTGAAGGAATGTTAGTTATTAAGTATTGTTATTATTTGATGAATAATGAAAAAGAAGATTATTACAACGATTTAATTAAATTAATAAATCTTAATAAATTAGATTTGAACTTAATAAGAATTAAAGCTAATAAAGAAGTAAGTAAAATAAAAAAACAAACAACTAAGTTAGGTTTTGATACAGATATTAAATCATTTAATAAAATGCTTCAAGATTATATAAGTCAAAAAGATCAATTATCTCAAAAAGAAAAAGAACGCTACTTACGTCTTTTAGTTCTGTTATCTCACATATATGATTTTGATATCAAAAAATATTTAGCTAATGCTAATAGTAAAAGGATTTCAATAAAAAAATTAATAGCTTCATTCTCTAATCCTTTAAAAAATAATTCCTTTCTAAAATCATTACTTCTATATCGTTTTAATAATGGGTATTTTCAAGTAGAAGAATTATCAATTCCAAATACTACAAATCCTTCTGACAATGATAAAAAAATAAATTATTATCAAGAGCAATCTTATTTACTACAAAAAATAATAAATATTTATCTTGATAAAATAAATAATTATTGCTT
>UWSL01000112.1 GCA_900552975.1 uncultured Mycoplasmatota bacterium
AAAAAATCTTTACCACCACTAATACAAACCATAATACGATCATTTTCAGAAATTAGTTCATAATTTTTTATTGCTTTAACAAATTTAGACCAGATTTCTTTATGAAAATTTTTGGTAATACTTTTTTCTATTTCTTTATATCTTTCCATATTAATTCTTCTTTCTTTTATATAATATCATAAAATTTTAAATAAGAAAAAGGTCTTGTTAGACCTTTATTTTAATTTCATTGATAAACTTTGTTCATAAGCTGTTAGTGAAGATACTTGGCTATAAACGTCGTTTAAATCTTCTTCAAATAGTTCTTTCCAATCACGATAATCTTTATCACTTGATGGAATGACCATTTCTTGTAAATACATTTTTAAATCTTCTAACTCACTTGTAATATTTAATTTTTCAGCGTAGAATTTTAATTTATTATAAATTGTTAAGTATAAAGCAAAACTATTTTTAGCATTTTGCTTAGTATAACGTGCTTCTTTAATAATAAATTGCTCTATTCTAGATGGATTTTCATTTAAAGTGCATAAAATATTTAAACATCTTGTTATTTCGTCTTCACTTAGAACCATTATTGGTTGCATATTAGTAAAGTCAAAGTATGTATTTAATTCTTTTTCTAAATTATAGTACTCCTTTTTAGTTAATGTTGGTTCTTTAGATTCTACCTTGGGTTTTGAAGGAAAATTAACGATATTATAATTTTCTTGATCAGACTTATTTAAACGTTTTTGTAAAGAATAATTTAAATACGCAGATATTTCTTCATATAATTTTTGAGAAAGACCACTATTTAATAAGGTCTTCATAACAAGATCAATATCTTCTTTGGTATAAGAATCTTTTTTAGCTATATAATGTTCATAAATAATCTTATTTTGAAGTTGTATATCTGACATGTCTTGGCTGCTGAAAGATGTAAATTTTTGAATATCATCTAATAAAAGTTTGTCTTCTTCACTTAACTCTTCCTCTGGTTTAGTTTGAATTTCATAAAATCTCGGTGTTCTCATTTGATTGACTATATATTCAGCTGGAAAGTGCTCAAAATTATATTTAAGCATTTGTGTTTCACTTAGGCAACATTTTGCTGTTTCTAAGATATGGGCAGCAATATTTTTTTCATAAAGTCTAATAATTATTTTAAATTTATCACGAACATTTAGGCCAGATTTTTCTAATTTTCCAGATAAAATATCTAAATTATTAAAAATTTCGGTAAGACGAGGCCATTCTGATTCAGGTGTCTTTAAAATTCGTAATAAGTTTTCATCTTCTAAGATGGCATTTTTAAATGGTTTAAATTTTTCTTCGTTTAAATCAATAAAATTTATGTTTTTTTCTCTGTTAGTACTAATATTTACCATTTCTCTAATATTTTGTTCTTTGTCTGCTTCTAAAAAAGCAAAAAATTCTGTTAAGTAACGCATTTATATCCCCCGTTTGGTACTATATAGTATAATATTTTTTTAAAATTTGTCAACAAATCATAAAAAATACTACTTTAAAGAGGTAGTAAAATTATATAATTTTTTACAAAGTGGTTCTTCGCGTGTTGCCTTTTTTAAAGAAAATTTGCTTAGATCATCATAAATACTAGGTGTTTCAATTCCGAGGTTATTTAAAGTTGTAAGGTCAAACTCCTTAAAAGCTGGGCACGGCAAGATTGTTCCATCATATTTAATAACTAATTTGTCGTAGCCTGCAGTACAAAGATGTTGATTTTCATGAAGTAAAGGAATGCCAACACGAATTTGTCCTTTAAAAATTTTAATTTGTTCTTCATAAATTTTTTTGAATTCTATTAATTCATTAGGAGATAAAAGTAATTTATCTTTATTTAAAAAACCTCGTCCTTGAGGCACAAAATTTAATAAACTTAAACTTGGGACGTTAGCAACATTTAACATTTCTACGATATCAGGTAGTTCTCGGTAATTAGCTTTATTAGGAATGAAGTGCACATCAACATCTATGGAAGAGCAAGAAGCTTTAATAAGAGATTCTTGAGTGTGATTGAGATAATTTTTTGTTCCCATCAAATAATCATAAACATTTTGGTTCCAAGCTTGAAAATCAAAAACAATTTTACTTAACCCAACATTTTCGAGATGATTAACATCAGTGGTTGACAAAGAATCATATGGAAACGAATCATATTTTAAATAAATTTGCATGATTTTATTGATAAGCATTTGAAATTCATCTTCAGGCATTCCTTCTTTTTTATAAGAGGTATATTGTTTAATTATATTATTTTTTAAAATTAAAATATCATTTTCTTGCAAGTGATGACGAAGTTTAAGACCACTTGTAAAAAGAACCGTTTTAATACCTTTATTACTACAATAAGCTATCATTTTATATAAATCAGGATGTAAAAGTGGCTCTCCTCCTGATAAAGAGATTTCTTTGATGCCATATTTTTCATAGAAGTAGTCGATAGTCTTGGTAAAGTCTTCATATGAAATAATATTTTCTTTGGTTATATCGGCACATGATGAACAAAACAAGCAATTATTAGGACACTTTTGAATTATTTCAAAACATAAATCTTTAAGCATTGTAATCACCAGTTGTTATTATAACACTTATTATTTTTTTAGTTAATAATATAAAGATGTTCTAAAAGAATTTTAAAACCTATAAAAATAAGAATAATGCCCCCTGCTACTTTTGCTAAAGTTTGAAAGTGATTACCAAATTTATGACCAATAATAACACCGATTGCTGATAATATAAATGTTATTAGACCAATTATTACAATTGGCAAAATTATATCAACTTTTAAAAAAGCAAAAGTTATCCCAATTGCTAAAGCATCTATACTAGTAGCAATAGCTAGTAAAAACATGGAACGAAAATCTAATTTATCATCTCCCTCATCATAATTTTTAGCTTCTTTTAAAAGATTAAAGCCTAAAATAAATAGTAATATGAAAGCTAGCCAGTGATCAATATTAATAATTAAGTCTTTAAAAGTTAAACTAATAAAATAGCCAATAAGGGGCATAACACTTTGAAAAAGGCCAAAGTATAAGCCGATAATAAAAATATTAGATAGTGTAATTTTTTTTAGGCAGATACCTTTACAAATCGAAGCAGCAAAAGCATCTGTAGCTAAACTTAAGCTAATAAAGATAATTTTGGATAAACTCATATTTTCTCCTATCTATTACTATTACTATGAAATAAAGTTATTTTAATAACAAAAAAAGATAAAAATTACTTTTTATCTTCAGGAATAATACCTATTTTCTTCATTAAATATTTGGCATTAGTTGTTTTGCACATACCTTTTTTTATTTTATAATCAAATGTTATTCTGTCACCTTGATATTCTTCATTAAAATGATAATTATAGATTTTTTTATTATTTATTTCACATAGTTCAAAATCATGAGTCGTTATTAGAACAAGACAATTTAATTTACTAAGTTTTTTAATTACTTCTTTTGCACCTAGGATTCGATCGTTATAATTAGTTCCTTTAAATATTTCATCTATAAAGATAATAATAGGTTCATTGTTTTTTTCATAATCTAAAATAGCTTTGATACGTAGTAATTCACCATAAAAGGTTGAGATACCATGCAAAATATCATCTTCGACGTTAATAGAAGTAAATATTTTCATTAAGGAAGCCGAAAATTTTTCAGCTGTAACGTAAGAACCATTATACATGAGAATTAAATTAACAGCAATTGTTCGCATGAAAGATGTCTTACCGCTCATGTTAGAGCCTGTAATTATATTTATACTTTGATCACTATGAAAATCATTAGCAATACATTTTGTTTCATTTAATAAAGGATGCTTAATAGCTTCGAAGGTTATTTGGGTTTTTTCTGTAATACTAGGCAAACACTTAGTTTCATTTATTAAAGAAATAGTTGTAAAACTCATTAAAATTTCTAAAGATTCCAGACTATCTAAACAATTAAGTAAATGTTTTTTTTCTTCTTTAATTAATTTATTGTATTTAGATAAAACTAAAATATTTAAAGAGATAGTTGGATTTAAAATAATGTATGTTAAAAAATTGTGACGATAACCATCTAAGTTATTTATTTTTTTTAAGGAAATGATAGCATTAAAACCATTATCAATATTTTTGATTAATT
>UWSL01000113.1 GCA_900552975.1 uncultured Mycoplasmatota bacterium
TAATAGAAAATTATTTTTAATTCTTTGTATAATATCATTAATATATATAATAATAGGTTTTATAACAAATCCTATAATTAATAAGAAAATAACTGATAATATAGATTTAGAAACTATTTTTACAAGTACTTTCTTAGAAAAAACATCCAGTTTAGATACCATTAAAAATTTGGCAATTACTGCCCAAACAAACAATCAAATCATTAATAATTATTGCCATTTTTTAAATGATACTTTAACTTTCCAAAATTTTACTAATAAATATAACATGGTTAAAAATCTTTTTGGAGAAAGTAGTCTTATCTTCTTAAATGCCATCGGTTTTACTTTAGTTGCTAAAAACAGTCTTTCTTTAATTGATTTAGTAACCTTTGATTCCTTATTGTCATACTATTTTGATCCTATAAAAAATTGTATTAACTTACTTCCAAAAATAAACTTAATAAAAATATCTATCGCAAAAATAAATGAATTCTATTACATATCAGAAGAAAAAGAGGGCTTACTAGAAAAATTTCACAACGGCCCAATTTCTATTAAAAATTTAACATATTCTTATGATGAATATCATTATTTATTAAAAAATATTAATTTAAAAATTAATAAAAATGAAAAAGTACTAATAAAAGGACCAAGTGGAAGTGGCAAATCAACTTTATGCCAAATAATGAATAAAACTTTAAATAACTATCAAGGGCTCATTACAATTGATAATATCAATATCAAAGATTATAGTTTAAAGACTATTAAAAAAAATATTAGATACGTTTCCCAAAAAGAACGACTTTTTACTGACACTATTGAAAATAATATAACTTTGAAAAATAAATATAGTAAAAAGGATTTATACAAAGTAATCGATATTACCAAAGTTCGCGAAATAATTGACCAAAAAGTTTTAAGGCTGAATACTATTTTATTAGATAGTGGTTCTAATTTAAGTGGTGGTGAACGACAACGTTTGATTTTAGCCCGTGCTATAATCGATAAACCACCAATCTTAATCTTAGATGAATCTTTAAGCGAAGTAGACGAAATTTTAGAAAAACAAATATTAAGTGACCTTAGTACTTACTTGAGTAATACGACAATTATCTATGTTTCACACCATCAAACAATACCAAACTATCGAATCATTAATTTAAATGCCTAATTTAAATGAATATGTTTTACTCAAGAAAAGTCCATCAAAATCACTTGGTTTAATTATTTTCATTGCTATTTGTTTTATCATGTTTTTTCTTACATATTTTGTGAAAATTTCTGATTCAACATCATTTACAGGAATTATTGAATGTCAAGAAAATTGTCAGATAGAATTATTAATTCCAGTTGAAAAAATGGATATTTTAAATCATCAACCATCATTGCTTTATCAAAGTAAAGTATATAAAATTGAAAATATCAATATATCTGAACTGACTTTCAACAATGATATCCCAGCTGCAAAAGTACTTATAACAAGCAATATAAATGTTTCTTTTTCCAATTTTATAGATATAAAATTACAATATAATAAACAAAGAATAATAACTAAATTATATAACTTAATAATAGGAAAGGAGTAAAATGAACAGATTAGAAGAACAAGAACTCATTAAAATAGAAGGCGGTGCCAAATATGGAGTATTTGTTATTATAGGTGGTGCCATAACTTTTATAATTGGTTTTGTTAATGGTATTTTAAGACCAAAAACATGTTCAAGTAAATAAATATGTCAAAAATGTCTAATGAAAATTTAATAAAAGTTGAAGGTGGAGCTGCAATTAACGCCTCACTCTTAAATGCAATTGCTCGAGCTGGCGAATTCCTTTATGATTTAGGACGCTCACTAGGAACAGCCATTCGAATGATTAGAGGTAAGAAAAAATGTTAAAAGAAGAGAAAAACTCTTCTTTTTAATTGCTTTAAATAACAAATAAATGATATAATTAAAAAAATAAAGGAAGTGGCATAATGAAAAGAAAAAATGGCTTTATCTCAATGTCTTTAATATACTCCTTTTTTATTGTTTTTGTTGCTATTTCAATTTCCTTGTTAGCAATTTATTCATCAAATATCAATTTAGTAAAAAATGTAAATAAAGAAATAAAAAACGATTTAACAGATAAAGGTAATAAAAATTTAGTTGTTTTAACTAATTTAATAAAAGATGGTAGTTTTGAAGATTATCCTTCACAGTGGACTTATACAGGTACTACTGCAAGGATCGACTCTATCCAAAAATATTATGGAACAAAAAGTCTATATACTGATGGTTCAGCCAATTATGTAACAAGCAATTATAATATTAATATGGTTAATGGTCATTATTATTATTTTCAAAGAATTTATCAGGCTCCCGTAGGAACCGAAGGCTATGCAACAGATTCTGAAGCCCCAGCTGAAGTCCTAATAAACGACCAAGCTATTATCAAAAGAAAAACTGCCAGACCATGTACTGGTTGGAATCACATTGTACCAACTACAGCTATTAATATAGATAATTGTGGTAATAGTCGCAGTATGGAAAGAACTGTTGAAGTATTTGCCTTTGAATATAGAGGAACAACTGGTAATTATCCCCTTAAAATTAGAAGTAATAACAGGTATATGTATACTGATGGTTATATTTTAGTCGATTTAACAGCTTCTATAGGGCAAGAAAAAATAAATAATATCCAAAATGCTGAACGCATAAATAGATTAACTAACGCTATTGAAAAAGTGATTGATTCTACTTATTTTGAAGGTCGAAAAGTCTTCACAACCTATCAAACAGGATTATAACAACAAAAAAGCCTTTATTTTTAAAGGTTTTTTCTTGTTTTTTAGGTTCTCGAGTGATATAATCATAAATAGCTGAAGAAGGGAGGGAAAATTGATGACTAAAGTTGTAGTACAAAACGGTAACATTGACGGTGCTTTAAGAAAATTTAAAATGAAAGTTGCCAAAAGTGGAGTCCCTTCTGAACTTAAAAAGAGAAAATGCTATGATAAGCCAGGTGTAAAAAGACGTAAGGCTAAAGAAGAAATGATTAGAAATTCTCGCAAACGTAGAAAAAGCAATAGAGATTAATTAAAAGTAGGTGAAAATCTTGCAAGAGAAAATAATAAAAGATATGACACAAGCTATGAAAGAACAAAATAAATTTGCTTTATCAGTTCTAAGAATGCTAAAAAGTGCTCTTCAACTAGAAAAGATTAGTAAAAATCATGATTTAAGTGATGAAGAAGTTATAAATGTCATCAAAAAACAAGTAAAAACTCGTAAAGATAGCATAGTTGAATACGAAAAATACGAAAGACAAGATGAAGTAACTAAATTAAAACAAGAAATAGAAGTATTAAGTGCTTATTTACCAGCTGAA
Organism: uncultured Mycoplasmatota bacterium; assembly: GCA_900552975.1. Lineage (GTDB taxonomy): Bacteria > Bacillota_I > Bacilli_A > RF39 > UBA660 > Coprovivens. The sequence goes on from UWSL01000113.1 coordinate 3,352, forward strand.
TTATCTGAAGCAGAAATAGATAAAGCTTTAGACAAAATATTTGCTGAAATAAAACCTGCTAGTATCAAAGATATGGGCAAAGTAATGAAAGAAGCAACTGCTCGTATTGGAACTGTTGCAGACATGTCACTTGTAAGTAAAAAAGTAAAAGCAAAATTACAATAAGAAGACTAAAAGTCTTCTTTTTTTAATATAATTCCATAGGTGATCTAAATGGAATTATCAAACATAAAACAATTTCTTAGAACTAAAAAATACGGAATAGACATTTACGATAACAATATTTATATTAACAATTATCAAAAAATTGATTACATATCAGAAAATCTAATAATTTTAATATTTTCTGATTTTAAGTTAAAAATAAAAGGACAAAAAATTACGGTTATCAAAATGGTAAATCAAGAATTAATCTTTAATATAAAAATAGAAAGTTTAGAATTTATTTATGAATAATCATATAATTATCAA
>UWSL01000114.1 GCA_900552975.1 uncultured Mycoplasmatota bacterium
AATATTTAATTTATTTGAATATTTAGTTATTGTTAATTCTTTTAAAATTTTTTTTGATGCTAAACGATAATCAATAAAAGTATCTTTATTATAACATAAAGGATTAGTATCAAAATAATTACTGCTTATTTCAAGACATATATAATTACCATCTTTGATTTTATTAACATCTTTTATTAATTGACGTTTTCTTTCATATTTCATTTGTTTTATAAAATCATATCTTTGACCATTGTATTTAATTTCAAAATAATAAGTTTTACTTTTTCGATCATAGTTTTCATCTATACTATACTCAGCGATGTCATAACTTATCGAATAAGATTTTTCTTTTAATAATAAAATACTAATAATAGGAATACTAATAATTAAGATTAGCATTAATATTCTTCTTTTTTTTATTTTATATTTTTTCATGTATACTCCAAAAAAATTAAAATTATGACATAGGTGTTTGATATTTTTGCTTTGCTTCCATCATAAAACTTGATATAGACGTTTCTATTTCTGGTAAACTTCTTTTATCTAAATTAGTAATGTCTACAGTTTCTTTAATTGTATCAATAGTTATTTTCCCCCAAATTAAGCCAGCATACACTTGCATATCATTAAACAAATCAGGGGTAATTGAATTAAGAGAATATCCTACAAATAAGTAATCTTGACCAATTAAAAGACGTTTATTAGTTAAACATATAACGCAAGTTGACCATATGTTAGAATTATCACTATTCTTCTGCCCGGCAAATGTATATATAGGTTCTTCTCCTGGATTTAAATGTTTTTCTATTACAGCTGCATGTTTACGTAGTCTCCACCATGTTATTGTATGTGGGTATTTAGCTTTAAACATACATACTTGATCATATACTTTTCCCATATATAGCACCTCTATTCATAAGTTTCTATTAAATCAACTAAATCAACATTAGATAATTCTACTAAAGCTAATACTTTATTGTTTTTTACTACTATAATGTAATTACTTTCTAGGTCAGCAAATCGATCATCCAATTCATAAAAATCGACTAAATTTTTCTTAGACAATTTACTAGTAATTAATAGATTAATATTTAAATCATTATAGTAAGATGTTTTATTAATAAATTCAATAAATTTATCATAAGTATTTGATGTGTTATCAACAACTGCTATAGTAGCACTTTCTTTACCTTTATACAACTTTTTAAAAGTCTTGTAGTTAATTTCTTTATAATTTTTTTGTGAATCACTATACTTACTATCATCTTTTTTTCGCTCAGTTAAACATGGTTGATCTGTTGTTTGTTGTTTTTCGGCTTTTGATAACTTTTTATTTAAATTTAAATTAAGGATTATCAATAAAACTATTAAAAGCCATGGAATAATTAAAAGTAATTGATTGTTTTTTTGTATTTTGTTCATTATACCATCCCTTTTTTATTTTATAATGAATTATTTTTTTATGCAATAAAAAAGGGAATTTAGCTTCCCATAGTTATTAGAACGTACGCTATGCCTAAGCCAATTCCACAAATTAAAGATACAGCTGATATTAATATAGCAGTATTAGTAAATCCTTTTGAAGTATTCTTTTCCTCTTCAACAGTAAGTTTTATATTTTCTTCTTTTTTCTTTTCTTTTCTAAAGAACAATTCAGGATGTTCCTTAGGATTTACAGGATATTTTTTTTGAATCAAGTCTAACTTTGCTGTAACACGAACATTTATTGATTGTGTTGCCATTGTTTTTTCTACTTTATTAAGTTTATTTTCAGAAGAAATTAATTTTTCTTTTTCTTTTTGGAGTTTAGATATTTTCTTTAAATTATCAACAACTATTTTTTCTAATTCTTCAGCTTTAGGTATTTCAGTGTTGTTATATATTATTCTAGTAATAGCATCAATATATAATCTGCTCGCGTCGCTTAATGCCTCAGATATTTTCTTTATTTCAGGATAATAATCTTCAAATAAAACATTTAAAGTAATGCTACGATCTATAATGTAATTATTTAAACAATACTCATTTTCATCAACTAACTGGTCTTTTTCAAGATTATTGACTACTGAAATTGGACAGAAATGGGCAGTATTCCACAAAGGAGTGTTATCACTATCGATTTCAGTTATTAGAGAATAATCAAGTCCTCTATACTTTCTATTTATTAACATATCAAATAAAATCATTCTGATATAACTTTTTTTCAAAGCATCTTGACTTTTTTCGTCATAGTTATCTTGAGTCTCAAGAGATATTTTTTTATTTAAAGCATAGAAGCCTAACTCTATAATATTTTTTATTGTTTCTTTTTCTTTTATCGCATTACCTTTAGTTACTTGTGGTATGTGTAGAACGTCACTAACCCATGCAGCTTCTTCATTTATTATTTTACCATCATTTATATATTCAACAATTTGTTGAAAAATACTGCTAGCAGAAAAACGAGTTTCAATATTTTGACTATAATTTAAAGATGTAAAAACACCAATATTTTTATCCTCTGTAACAATTCTTCGCGTTTCTTCATGATCAATATCCAATAATTCAGCAATATCTGCCTTTATAATATTGTAATCATCTATATAAACAGTGTCTTGATTCAAACTATAAGATTGATAGACACCAAAAACATTTTCATTTATTCTTACCAATTGAGTACCATCATTAAAGTTATTAAAAACCTTAATAGTTACTGGTTCTTCATTACGGATACCATTATCAAGGGAAACGATATAACATTGATTTTGGGATGTTTTTTCAATACTTTCCATAACAATCGCTCCTTAGTTTATATGGAAATTATAACAGAAAAACAAATTAATTTAAATAAAAAAAAACAATTATTATAGAAAAGTTGTTTTTTTAATGATTTATTTACATCAAAATGAAATATTTGACGTAAATAAATACATAATTACTTCTGATGAACATTTTAAAAGATGCTGTAATTATATTTATCAAAGAATCAATAATGAAGGCAATTTTAATTTATGTACAAACAATCCAACACTTGTAAAAGAAAGAGATAAACTTCAAAAAGAACACTTAGATAAAGTTATGCAAAAAGTGTTTATAAAAAAGAATGGGACAAAATATTTAGTGCTGGTACTAAATAAAAAAATCATAAATTACTACGAAGACTATTAAAATGAAAATATTTTAATAGCTTATAGTTTTATTTTATAATACTTTGTTCCATTATCTTCTTTTATAAATATACCATTGTTATGTTCTATAGTTTTTGCACTTCCAATATTTCCAGCAGAAGATTGGCCATACACTATGTTAAACCCTAATTTTTTCAGTTCTAATAGTCCTAATTCAAGCATTTTTGTAGCATATCCTTTTCTTCTTTCTGATATTCTAATTTGGTAATAAAAATTGCCGGACCACTTAAGCCACTTATCATTTATTTTAGTTCTCAGACATATGAAACCAACCGGCTTTTTATTTACATACATTATATAAGTAATTGTAGGCGTATCGTCGTATGTTACATCATTATTTTTTCTTTCAATTTGTTTTATTAAAAATTTCTTAAATTCATTTTTGCTTAATCTATAAGCAAAATTTGATTGGCCATTATCACCATTTGGAATATCTTGATACATATCATATAATTCCTGAAGATTTAAATCTAAAGATAATTCTTTTAATTCATATTTCACAATGCAATCACCTCTTTTAGAAAAATAAACTTGTTCAGTGATATTCATA
>UWSL01000115.1 GCA_900552975.1 uncultured Mycoplasmatota bacterium
AATAATACTTATCAATCTTTAAATGAATTAGATAATAAAAAAATTAGTTATCTAAATACATATGATATTACTAATATTAAAACTAAACTTGGTAATTTATATAATTATCAATTAATTCCTGTTGATAATCTTTATTCATTGTATGAAAATCTTTTAAGTGATGAGAGTGATGTCATTATTATTGATGATGCACATTTATCAATTCTTTACGATGAATATCCTGAATCTAAAAATAATATGCAAGTTTTAACTTCCTTTAATATTACCGAAAAAGTAGCTATTCCTGTTAAAGAAGCTACGAATCTTGAGCCAATTAACATTTACATATCTGGTAGTGATTCTCGCGAAAATGATATTCAAACTAAATCGCGTAGTGATGTTAATATTTTATTAACTATTAATCCTTTAACAAATAAAATTCTAATTACTAGCATACCTCGTGACTATTATGTTCAAATTCATAATCAAAAAGGTCTTAAAGATAAACTAACGCATTGTGGTATTTACGGAATGGAAACAAGTATCAAAACTTTAGAAGATTTATTCGATATAAAAATAGCTTATAATTTAAAAGTAAATTTTAATTCTGTAATCAAAATAGTTGATTTAATAGATGGAATTGATATTAATAGTGACAAAGCATTTTCCTCTAATGTTTTAAAGAACTTTTATATTCAAGAAGGTTTAAACCATTTTAACGGGAATCAAGCATTAGCTTATTTGCGTGAACGTTATGCTTACAAAGAGGGTGATCGTCATCGTATACAAAATCAGCAACAAGTACTAAAAGCAATAATAAATAAAATGTTGTCAGACAAAAAATATCTTTTTGATTATGAAAAAATTCTTGATATTTTAAGTGATTCTTATATTACAGACATCCCACCATCATTAATAAAAACTTACATTAGAAAACAACTAAAAGAAATGCCAACTTGGTCATTTGACTTAATTTGGGTTAATGGTCAAAATGCCTCTATGCCAACTTTCACCTCGCCAAAAATTAGAAGATATGTTATGATACCATTTGATGAAGACATTAAAAATGCTCATGATAAAATTATAAGTACTTTAAATACTTAAAACAATTGAAGTAGAGATGATATAAATGCTTAATTTACCAAGTTTTACCCTAGAAAATTATGATGAAAAAAATATAATTCATCATAGTACTATTATTGAATTAAGTAATGAATTGAGTGTCCAAAAAGCTTTTTATGATTTGGAAAAATATCTTGATGAAATTCTTACTAATCCCGCTTCTTTAAATAGAGTCTATATAGCTTTTGAAAATCAAAATCCTCTAGGATTCATAAGTCTATCCAAGATAGGACCTTGTTATCAAATTAGCTATGCTATTTTAAAAGAAATGCGTCTTCAACATAAAGCAACTACACTATTAAATGAATTTACTCAGCTTATTTTTCAAACAGAACCGGAAATTGATAAATTAGTTCTTTTTATTAATAAATTAAATACTGGTAGTAAAATAGTTGCTCAAGCCTCTGGTTATACTAAAGAAAATCAAACTAAATATTCAATTACTCGTAAATAATATTACATAATATTACTTTATTAGCATATATTATATATAAAATTAAGGAGTGATATGATAATGAAAGGCCGTATAAAGTGGTGGAACTTTAATGATGGTTATGGTTTTATAGAACAGAATGAAAACGATAATACTTTTGTTTATTTAAAAAACTTTACCAAAGATAATCCTAATATTTTTAAAATAGAAGAAGGTCAAGAAATTGAATATGATCTAGAAGAAAAAAATAGTACAAAATATATCTTTAATTTGAAAAAATAAAATAAAAAAAGGAATATGATTATTAACGGATAATATATAAGTAGGAGAGAAGTAAAAATAAGTAAACTAATGACAATTTTAAATAAATAATATTGATTAAATTTTAGCAACTTGTTACTATTAAGTGTATTAGTTAAAGAAGGAATTAAATGACAAAGAAAAATATAATCAAATTATTTATAGTAATTTGTTGGATGGGCGTTATTTTTGTTTTTTCTGCTCAAGATGCTAAAAAGTCTTTAGATACTAGCAATAAAGTTATTGTTGTCTCGGCTGAAGTAGTCAAAAAAAGACCTTTAACAACGACAGAAAAAACAAATGTTATCAAAAAATATAAGGTTATAATCCGTAAGACCGCTCATTTTACTATTTATTTTATTTTAGGTATTTTTGTTTACTTATTTGTTAAAGATTATTATCCTAACAATAAAAAACTTATTTTTATTTCTATCCTAATTTGTTTTTTATATGCTGCATCAGATGAATTACATCAAACCTTTTCTTTAGGACGCACACCTCAGGTACAAGATGTCTTAATTGATACATGTGGTTCTATCTTATCTATAATGGCAATGTTTTCCATTACTAAATTTAAACAAAAATGCATAAAAACCAAATGATGAAATAAAATAATAAAGAGGAGTCTAAAATGAAAATTATTTTAAGTATATTAATGACTTTAGTAATATTTCTTTTAGCTTTTATTATTTGTGCAATTAAAGTAGCCAAAATGGCTGATGAAAGAGTTAAAAAATAACTCTTTTTCTAATTCGATTAAATATTTTATCTATTTATTAATATTTATGATAAAATATATTTATCGTGTCCTCGTAGCTCAGTAGGATAGAGCAATCGCCTCCTAAGCGATAGGTCGGCAGTTCGATTCTGCCTGGGGACGCCATAAAAAAATTAGTTTTGCAGGTAGCAAAACTTTTTTTATTTCCTTAAATAATTCGACAAAATTCGCCAAAATAAAAAAAAGGTACCAAAAAGTAAATAAACATGTTATACTAGTATTAATGATAGGAGGATAAAGAATGAAGTATGCTAATACGATAATTATAGGTTCATTATTGATTATACTTTTAGTTATGTCAGTTGGTTATGCAGCGTTCGCTACACAACTTCAATTAAACGGAACTGCCACTATTCAAGGTGAATGGGATGTTGAAATTACTAAGATTGAAGCAACTAATATTGTAGGTACTGCTGAAGCTGGAACACCAGCCAATACTAAAACTACTGCTACATTTGATGCAACACTAAAAGCTCCTGGCGATGCTGTTACTTACACAGTAACAATCGAAAATAAAGGAACAATTGATGCAAAATTAGATAATGCAACTTATACAGAACAAACTGATGGTTCACCAGCTATTATCTATACAACTACTAAGCCAGGTCAAACATTAGCTGCTGGTGAAAAAACAACTGCAACTGTAACAGCAACATATGATTCTAGTGTATCAGAAGTTCCTCAAATAACTTCAAAAACTATTACAGGCTTATTCAATTACACTCAAGCGTAGATTAAACAAGGTAGTAAAAAACAACGGAGAAGGAAACTTCTCCTTTATTTTATAAGGGGAATAAATATGAAAAGAACAACAAAGCGTAAAATAAAGAATCTTTTTAATAAAAATTCCTTACTTTTTTTAGGAATTTTAGTCTTTACCATCGTAACTATGATGTCTACTGGTTATGCACTTTTAAGTGAAAAATTAACGTTAAATGGTAATTCAAATATCAAAAATGCTTCACAAGGCAATAAAGATCCCGAAGATATGGGGGATATCTGTACAG
>UWSL01000116.1 GCA_900552975.1 uncultured Mycoplasmatota bacterium
TTATTATATCATAATTTAATGGGTTATAAAATAAAAAAAGGCTTTATTTGCCTCTTTTTTTAAACTTTTTTTCTAATAATAGTGATTTACTTAATTGATTATTCATAATGTTGTAAGATATATCAAATTCTAAAGTTTCTTTGTTATAAAATTCAACTAAACATCGGTCTTTTTTCTTATAGATATTACTAATATTACCTGCATTAATCCAAGAACATTCTTTTAGTCTTGGTGAGCACGTTGGAAAAAATATAATATTCTCTTCTTCTTTAACAATAATTGGTGCTTTATAAGAGATGCCTGTTAACGATTCTGTTCCTTTTGCTCTTCCTTCAATGGTGCTTCCATTATAACGACAACTTTCATCCATTAGTTTATTTACTTTTTGGTTAACTATATAATATTTGTGTTTTTCAAAAACTAATGATTTGTTTTTTCCATATGGCATTAGTGCAAGTGTGTTTTTATTAATATTGTAATCTTTCATGTACTTCACCCCCTTGCTTTTAGTTATAGCACAGGTGGTTTGTCGAAATTTGTCGAAAAATGTCGAATTATGCACAAAAAAATAAAAAGTGAGATTTTTTCCCACTTTTAGTACGTTTTAATTGGTAGTATTAATTGGATTAGTGATTCGTCTTTAACTGATTTAAGTACTATTGGCTTAGAATCTGAGTTTAAGAATATTAGTAATTCTTCCTCTTCAAATGTTCTTAGGGCTTCTAACATGTATTTTGAACTAAATGAAATAGATATATCTTCTGATGTATTTTTGTCTACTTCTACGCTTTCTTCGGATTTTCCTATTTCACTGGCATATGAAGAAACGATTAATTCATTATTTCTTGTTTCCATTTTTACAATGTTTTTTTCTTTACTTTGAGTAAGAAGTGCTGCTCTATCTATAGCACTGAAGTATTTATCTAAAGATGTTGTTAAAATAATGCTAAATTCATTTGGTATTAAGTTAGAAGTATTTGGATAAGTTCCATTTAATAAGCTTGATTGAAATAAATATCCATTATATTTAAATAAAATTTTGTTACTAAATGTATGTATTTCCACATTTTCGTTTGTAGTTAATAATTTATCAAATTCATTAATGTTCTTACCAGGAATTACTATGTTGCATGAATCATATTCTTTATCTAAGATTATAGTTTTTTTAGCTAGACGATAAGAATCAGTAGCAATACATTCTAGTACATTACCAGTTATTTTGAAGTTTAAACCTGTAAGTAATGGTCTTGATTCCTGTGTTGAGATTGCAAATATTGTTTGGGAAATAATCTTTTTTAGTACATCGCTTTCTATAATGATAGGATTTTTTGTTTCTTCTAGATTTATTTGTGGATAATCTTCTATGTTTAAACAATTTAAATTATACATAGTGTTTTCAGTACTGATTATTACTTTTAGGTCTTCTAGTACTTCAATATTAATATCTGTATTAGGCATTTTTCTGATGATGTCTAGTAAGTATTTACTTTGAATTACTGTTTTTCCAGTTTCTGTGATGCTTTTAATGTTTTCTTTAGGAATAAAGTTTTTAATAACTAAATCACTATCACTTGCAGTAAGGTATAGTCCTTCTTCTGTTAGTTCAAATAATACTCCGTTTAATATTGGAATTATATTTCTTGGTGAGATAGCTCTCATTACGTTACTTAAACTTTCTAAAATAATATTTTTTTCAATCAATAATTTCATTTTTATTCCTTCTTTCTTTTTTTTATTATTATTGCTGTTGAAAATGTTAATAAGTCTTTTTTTCTCCACAATTATGGGAAAAATTTGATGTGTATTGTTTGTGCAAAACTTTTTTAATTAACAATTTTGTTTTTTATATCCTCTATTACTTGTCTTATGTTGTTTTCATCATTTTGAATTTCATTATTTATTTTATCATATGAGTGTAAAACTGTCGAATGATCACGATTACCAAATTCTAGTCCTATTTTTATGATTGTTTCAGATGTTGTCATTCGGCATAGGTACATAGCAATTTGTCTTGGATAATTGATGTTTGATGTTCTTTTTTTACTTTTAAGGTCTTCAATTGTTATGTGATAGTAATCAGCGACGGCTTTTTGAATTTTTTGAATGTCATTGGTAATATATATTGATTTACCAATGTAATCTTTAAGAGCATCTACGGCAAATTCAAGGTTAATTTCTTTAGGTCCCATCATTGCTGCATATGCATATAGTCTTGTTATAGCCCCTTCTAAGTGTCTTACATCGTTTTCACAGTTTGTTGCAATGTACTCTATTACTTCATTTGGAACCATTTTAGCAACTTCATGTCCGGTCATTTTATCTTTAAGAATTTTACATCTAAGTTCAAAATCTGGTGGCTCGATGTTTGCTGTTAGCCCCCATCTAAACCTTGTTAGTAATCTTTCTTCAAGAAGTTTTAAATCGTCTGGTGATCGGTCTGAACTAATAATGATTTGTTTATTTGAGTCATAGAGATTTGTAAATGTATGGAAGAATTCTTGCTGTGTTTTAGCCGCACCGCCAAGGAACTGAATATCATCTATCATTAAGATATCTATGTTTCGGTATTTTTCTTTAAATTGACTTACTATATCGTAGTTATTTTCGTCTTTTTTATTAATACCTATAAAGTCTGATATGAATTCTTCACTTGTAACGTATAGAACTTTTTTATTGGATTTTTGTACTATGTAGTTACCTATTGCATGCATTAAATGGGTTTTTCCTAGCCCACTTTTGCCGTATATAAATAATGGGTTATAGATTTTTCCTGGTTGTTCTGCTACGGCAAGTGCTGCTAATTGAGCAAATCTATTACTATCCCCTATTACAAAATTTTCAAATGTATATTCTGGTTTTAAGTTAGAGTTCAAATTTTTATTTTCTGGTTCTTCTACTTCATCTAATTCAAGCACTTCTAATGGTTTTATTTCTTCTGCTGATAAAAATTCAATGTCATATGATGTTCCAGTTACTGTACTTACTATTTCTTCAATTAAATCATAATATGTTTGATTAAGAATTTTTTTATGAAATTCCATCGGAACTTCTATTTGCATAGTATTATTTTTAATACCGATTAATTTAGTTTCTTTGAACCAGGTATCGTAAGATAATGGATTAAGTTTGCTGTGTATTACTTCTAGAATATCATCCCAATTTACATTATTTTTCATTACCTCACCCCGGTCCTTCGTTTTTTGATAGTTCTATTTTAAATCAAGTCTGTGGAAAAATAAAGAGTGAAAATGAAAAAAATTAAATTCGACAATTTTTTTAACATTTTATCAACAAGCAATCCTTTTATTTATATAGTCCAGAGTGAGTTTTCAACAATATCCACAAATTGCAATTAACATAAAAATAAGATATAAACATTTTCCACTTTTTGCTAATTTAAAAATTAAAAATTTATACTTTTTGAAGTTTGAAAAATTTTCTTATTTAGAAATTCAATTATTCGGAAATTTTTTAATAAATTAAGGTTAAACTTTTTATTGACTTGCAGCCTTTAATATAATATAATAAAAACGCTAAATTTGATGTGGAGGT
>UWSL01000117.1 GCA_900552975.1 uncultured Mycoplasmatota bacterium
TTATAAACAAAGATTTACAATATAAAATAAATAATAATATCAAATCAAAAACATTAATAAATACATATAGAGGTTTTAGATTAAAAAATAAATTACCAAGTCACGGTCAAAATACACATTCCAATGGTAAAACAGCAAAAAAAATAAACTAGGTCACTATTAAAAAATATATCCGCTCTTTTAGCTATTTAAGTGTACGAGGACTTGAACCCCGAATCCACCGATTAAAAGTCGGTTGCTTTATCCAATTAAGCTATGCACTCTTATTATTTGATTTCGAACAGATTCGAACTGTTGACATGGAAAACCATTTTGGATTTACAGTCCAACGCTTTAGACCAACTGAGCTACGAAATCATTTTATAAATTTAACAAAAAATTAGTACTTATTAGCAATCTACATTAAGCCTATCAAAGTAATCATCTCTTACTTTTTTTTTAGAAAATACGAAAAAAAGCTTCATACTTATATTTATTCAGTATTTATCTTTCATTGATTTAGCTACTAAACAATACTTTTATTCCAAAAATAAAAATAACTTATATACCATTGATCAATCTAATTCGGTCCTCTCGTACTAGAATTATTATTTTCATCTTTTCTTTATTATATGGCAGATAGGGACAAAACTGTCTCACGACGTTTTAAACCCAGCTCACGTACCACTTTAATTGGCGAACAGCCAAACCCTTAGAACCTTCTTCAGCTCTAGGATGTGATGAGCCGACATCGAGGTGCCAAACAATTCCGTCGATATGATCTCTAGAGAATTATAAGCCTGTTATCCCCAGCGTACCTTTTATCCATTGATCGATAACCTTTCCATAAAGAATTACCGGGTCACTATGATCAACTTTCGTTTCTGTTTGATTTGTCAATCTTACAGTCAAGCAAATTTAAGCCATTACACATAAATAATTATTACAATAATAATTATTAATTTACCTTTATATTTCTCCGTTACTTTTTAGGAGAAAACCACCCCAGTTAAACTACCAATCTTATAAATGTCCTTTATATATTCTATAAAGTTAGTTATTAATAATAAAACGGGTGGTATTTCATTGATGTTTAAAATTAAATTTAAACTCCCACCTATTCTACACTATTTTATAAAAATAATCAATAAAAGAATGTAGTAAAGGTGCATGGGGTCTTTCCGTCTAACCATATATAATTCGCATCTTCACGAATATTTCAATTTCACAAAGCTCATAGTGGAGACAGTAGGGAAGTCGTTACACCATTCATGCACGTCAATAATTAGTTGACAAGGAATTTCGCTACCTTAGGACCATCAGAGTTATGGCCGCCGATTACTGCTGCTTATATTAAAAATATTTATCTTTAAATTTAGCTACACAGTTCCTGGCAGGTGTCAGACCTTATACATCATCTTTTGATTTAGCAAAGTCCTATGTTTTTATTAAACAGTCGCTACCCTCTTTTATATTATTTTATTAAAAAAATACTTTAATAAAAACCTTTTATCCCGAAGTTACAAGGTTAATTTGCCGAGTTCCTTCACTATGATTCACTTTATCGTCTTAGTATACTCTACTTATTCACCTGTGTTGGTTTTAGTACGGTTTCATATAATTTTTTTTTTAATTCAAATAATTTTTTGTATTTAAAAATTATTTAAAGTTTAATTAAATCTAAATCTCATCAAATACAGTTTTCGCTTTATTTTTAGAGACCGTATTACTTAATAATGTTTAACAAATATATATTAAAAACCTTGAATTTTCGACGATAATATTTAATTACCTATTTTATATTATTTATACTACTCATACCAGTATTATCACTTCTGATACATTAACAAATTTTTCAATTTGTCTTTTAGCATACAGAACGTTCTGTTACCATTTAAACAATAAATTTAAATTTGCTATTTCGGTATATTTCTTCAAATCTCCATACATCGTTAGAAATTTTAAATTAAACTAATGAGCTTTTACGCTTTCTTTAAAGAATGGCTGCTTCTGAACCTAACTCTTAGTTATTATTATTCAAAATCTCTTTTCTTATGAAAAAACAAATAATTTAAAGACCTTAATAAACAATCTGGGCTGTTTCCCTCTCGACCTACAACCTTAGCATTATAAGTCCGATTGTTAAAATATTTTTTTGTATTTGAAGTTTCCTTAAAATTGGTAAAGCTTTATGGGCAACCCTCTTTTATCGATATCTCTACCCCAAAAAAATAATTTTAACACTTTACGTAAATAGATTTCACAGAAAACCAGCTATCACCAAGTTTGATTAGCCTTTCACCCCTAATCACAAATCTTCCCAGCCTTATGCAACAGGCACGAGTTCAGTCCTCAAAAATAAATTAATATTTTTTCAACTTGTTCATAATTAGATCACTTGGTTTCGGGTCTTATTTATATAACTCAAATACATTCTATTCAAATTCGCTTTCACTAAGTCTACATCTTTAGATTTAAACTTGCTATATAAATAAACTTACTGGTCCATTATACAAAAGGTACATTGTCACTTTTTTACAAAGCTCCAATTGATAAAAGCATTAGATTTCAAGATCTATTTCAATTTCGTAAGTTCTTTTTCACCTTTCCTTCACAGTACTTGTTCACTATCGATCATTCACTATATTTAGGCTTAAAGGATGGTTCCCTTATCTTCAAACAAAATTACACCTATTTCGTTTTACTCAATAAATAATATTTTTTAATCTATATACTGGAATAAAAACCATCTTTGTTTTTATATAAATAGAATTATATTATTTAATAGCCTATTCCATTTTCGCTCGCCACTACTTACAGAATTTCGTTTGATATTTATTCTTTTAGCTACTAAGATGTTTCAATTCACTAAATTTATTTCATTTTATTCAAAAAAAGTTTTCTTTTAGGAAATTTAAAAATCATAAAAACAATTCATTTTAAATTTTCGTTTAATAACGTCCTGAATGTAGTAAATGTCAAGGTATCCATCTAATGCTCTTTTATATATTTATAAAAAATTTCAAAGTTAGGAATCGAACCTAAATAACAAACCCATGAAATTTGATAGTAACCATACACTTTGAATTTGTTTTATTTATCAAATTAAAAAAAAAATTTTAAATTCCAACCGCATGTTCCCACACGGTTACCTTGTTACGACTTCATTAAAATCATAAATTAAAATTTAATTATATTTATATAAGTTCTAATTATATAAACTTTTCATTATATAAAATAAAAAAAAATAAATAAAATTTCAATCAAAACTTACTTCTTTAATGTGACGGGCGGTGTGTACAGAGCTCAAGTACTATATTCACCGTAACATACTAATTTACGATTACTAACGATTCCAATTTCATATAGATAAGTTTCAATCTATAATTCATATTACATTTTCTTTTAAAGATTAGCTCCTATTTTCATAATTGCCTCTTTTTGTAGAAAATATTGTAGCACATGTGTAGCCCAGTTTATAAGGGTCATAACGACCTATCTTCATCCTTTAAAATAATTTAAAACTATTTTTTATTATATTTAGTGAAATTTGTTTTCTTTTTACACTAG
>UWSL01000118.1 GCA_900552975.1 uncultured Mycoplasmatota bacterium
TAATTACGCCAAAAAGCAATAATATAATATCCTATTTCTAAAAAAAGTGTTATAATCATTACATTATAAAAAGTTAGGAAGTGTAGAAATGATTTTGGACTTAATTTTATTAATTGTTGGCTTTATTATTTTAATTAAAGGTGCTGATATTTTTGTTGATGGAGCTTCCAGTGTAGCTGGAAACTTCAAAGTATCGAAGATGTTAATTGGCTTAACAATTGTTGCCTTTGGTACTAGTGCTCCAGAGTTTGCCGTAAGTGTTAAATCACTACTTAATAATAATGGTGATATTGTTCTAGGAAATGTTATAGGAAGTAATATTTTAAATATTCTTTTAATATTAGGTGTTTCCTCTTTATTTCATTCTCTTAATGTTACCAACAATACCGTTAAAAAAGAATTACCAATAACGCTCCTAATAACATCACTTTTTGCTGTCTTATTATCTGATCGTCTTTTTGACAATAGCATAATCAACGAATTTACTAGAGGTGATGGCATAGCTTTATTATTGTTTTTTACAATCTTTATTTATTATTTAATCAATATGTCGCGTAAAAAAATTGATAATAATCAAGATGAAGAATATTTACCAATGAGTAAAGCTATCTTTTATACTTTAGGAGGATTAATAGCCATTGTTATTGGTAGTAACTTAGTTGTTGATAATGCTACTTCATTAGCTTTAGCTTTAGGAGTTAGTCAAAAAATGGTTGCTTTAACTATCATTGCTTTTGGTACATCCTTACCAGAATTAGTTACTTCAGTAACAGCAACTCGTAAAGGAGAATATGATATTGCCATTGGTAATGTTGTTGGTAGTAACATTTTTAACATTGGTGTGGTAATAGGTATTCCTGTCGCTATCCTTGGTAGTATTACTAAAACAACTTTTAATTACATTGACCTTGCTGTTATGCTTTTAAGTGCTTTATTATTATTCTTGTTCTCTTGGAAAGATAAAAAAATATCTCGTAATGAAGGTATAATATTTTTAATCGTCTTTGTAATTTACTATGCTTATGTAATTTACGTTGGTTAAACTAAAACACATATGTTCAATATATATGTGTTTTTATATGTCTAAATAAGTTATTAATTTGCTTTAACAACTTTAATATGTTATTCTATAAACTCGAAAAAAGGGGTTGTTAAAATGTTGTATCAAGTAAAAGATCAAATAATTGAAATACCAGATGATGCTAAAGAATTCGGTCATGGAAGTGAAGGTGTTGTCTACAAAATTAAAGATAAATTATATAAAATATATTATCAAAATGCTTTAGATGAAGGATACGGAAATAAAGAAAAACAACATATCTATTTTTCTCAAATTCCTACTAAACAAATTATCATGCCTGATTATTGTATTTATGATATGGAAGGTAATTACGCTGGTTACACGACCAAAATAGCTCGTGGTAATCAAAAAGATAAAAGTGGGGTCACACTTCTACCTAAAGAAGACTTTATAAAAAATCTTCAAATATTAAGTGAAGACATCAAGACTCTAAGTTCATATTACATTTTATGTGCTGACGTTACGCCATTTAATTATATACTCGATAAAAAGACAACAAAAATGCAAATAATCGACCCAGGTCGTTACAAACATCACACATTTGATAATGAAGCAGAATACTTCCGTATTAATATGCGTCAATTTGAAATTTTAATTGATCTTTTAATAAGAATAGATCTTTTAAAATACAAACCATTAAATTCTAAGCGTAAGCTTCTATTATTAAGCGAGTTTATTGCTGAAACTCGTCGTAAATTTGATGGAACAATTGTTGAATTCTATCAAGAAAAGCTTAAAGATTATGAAAACTTATTTGATTATACTAAAAGTTTAACTAGATACATAAAATAATTATTTCTCTACATCTTTAAAACAAAATATAGCCAATTTAACTAATATTAGATATAATAAAAGTATTAAAATAATGTGCCTTATAAAAGGCACTTAAGGGGGATATAAATGAATAACGGTTCTATCTATGTAGAAGAAAATTTTTCTGCAGTATATGACGGTATGACAGAAGAATATAATGATATTGAACAAATGATGTCGAGAAAATATGAACAATTAAGAATGGATCCTAATAATGAGAGTCTTAAATTTGATATTATGGAGTTAGGAAGTTTTGCTCATAAAAAATTATCACATCAAGGCGAATTTGCTCAAGCCTATGCTCCTAAGGATTTGAAAGAACAACTTCTTCATCAGTTAATTGAAAAAGATGCTGTTTTACTTGATGAATTAGGTAAAATGAATCAACAAGAATATACTGAAGGTAAAAAATTTTAATAGAATTATTTAATTCTATTTTTTAATAGGAGGAAAATTTTATGCCAAAATATTTAAAAGTAATGTTTGGTAACAAAGGAGCAAACTATGAATACAAAATAAATGAAGTAAATACAACTACTAACTGGCATCCTAACGCTCTCAAAGGTCGCGATTTTGGTGGATTCAATTATACAACTGAAGATTGCTTGTTAAGATGGTTACATAGAGGAGATACAATCTATGATGTTACGATTCCAACTGATGCCGAAGTTGTAAAAGTAGAAGGAGCAACAACAATCTATCGTGCTAATAAAATTATCCTTACTAATCCACGTCCAGTAGATGATGCCTTAGCGTTACATTTGTATCAAATTTCCAATATCCCTGAAAAATCTTATTATAAAGTTTTAGCGGTAGTCAGTATTATGGGGTACCAAGATACCGCTTATCAAATCTTGCATGATAAAATAAACAAGAATAATATTAAAGAAGTCTTAAGCGAATGGAACGACTTTATTAATCATAAAAAAAGTAGTAATCAAATTTATTCATCAACATTAGTAGCTGAAATCGATGAATATCTTTATGAAATAGACTCTCCAACGCTAATTAGTCGTTTCGTGTCTAAATCACCATTAATAAAGGAATTAACTAATGATAAAGTGATAAATATAACGGGCGAATCGGGTAGTGGCAAATCAACATTCACTAAAAAATACTTAGAAAATGATGAATATTTAGTTATTGATACTGACCTTGTTATGAGTCAAAAAGCTACTGATAATAAAATTATTATAGAACTACGTCAATTGTTTTCTGACAAAGATAAAGATTATCTAATTTCTAATTTTGATGAATTTTATTCAAAAACTCTCGCATACTTAAAAGATATATCCAAAACAATAGTCATTGATTCAGCTCAATTTCGAAACATCAAAGATCTTTCTCTTTTAAAAGGACAAATGATTGTTATTAGAACTGATATTAATACTTGTTATGAACGTGTTTTAAAAAGATGGCAGCAGGATAGAAAAAGTTATACCAAAGATGAATATATCAAATACATTAATAAGAAAAAACCAATGTTTACTTGGTATAAAAGTATCAATAAATTCATTACCAAACTTGAAGAAATTTCTAAATAATTAGTTTTTATTAAATAAATACTACATTATAAT
>UWSL01000119.1 GCA_900552975.1 uncultured Mycoplasmatota bacterium
TGGTGGGCACACTCAAATTATTGATGTTGAATCTGACTTTGGTGAAGATGAGCAAGAACTTAAAGATGCCTTACTAGGTAAAACTAAGAAAAAAGAAGAAGAAGATGCTATAAATAAGATGCTGACAGGAGATATGGAAGCACGTAATTTTTTAATTGAAAGAAATTTACGTTTAGTGGCGCATATTGTTAAAAAGTTTGAAAATATTGATAAAGATGTGGATGATTTGATTAGTATTGGGACAATCGGTTTGATTAAGGGAATAGATAGTTTTAGTTCAAGTAAGAAAACGCGAATTACAACATATGCAGCACGTTGTATTGAAAATGAAATTTTGATGTATTTTCGCAGTAATAAGAAGTATGCTAATGATATTAGTTTGAATGACTATATAGGCTTGGATAAAGATGGTAATGAGATATCATTGCTTGATGTTACTCCATCGTTTGATGATGATATTGAGTTAAAGGTTCATAATCAAGAAAATAAAAAGGCTCTTTTAAAATATATTGGTATTTTAAATCCACGTGAAAAAGAAATTATTGTAAAAAGGTATGGCCTTGGGCAGAATGATGAGTATACTCAAAAAGAAATTGCAAAAGAAATGAAAATTTCACGAAGTTATGTATCACGAATCGAGAAAAGAGCTTTAACTAAATTGTTTCGTCAATTTGCTAAAAATAAAAAAGAATTATAAAAAAACATTAACTTTATTGTTAATGTTTTAATATTCTATTTTATCAACGTCTTCAACCATTGTTAGCTGTTCTTCGATAGTTTGTTTTATACGTGATTTATAAATTTTTAAACGCTGTTTTAATTGTTCGGTTTCTAAATCAACCTTTTCTGCTTTAATTAGTGAGTCATTAACGATACGCGATGCATTCTTTTTGGCATCAGCAATTATCATATTAGCTTCTTCTTTAGCTAATTTCCTGATTTGTGTTGATGAGTCTTCAGCGACTAATAAAGCTTTATTGAGGGTACTTTCCATTGATTCGTATTGTTTTAGTTTTTCTTGCATGTATTTGATTTTGGCGTCACGAGCCTTTAAGTTATTTAGCATTTTTTCATACTCTGTTACAACTTCATTAACAAAGGCATTAACTTCCATTTTGTTGTACCCATTGGTACTTGTACTAAATTTTCTCATGGCTCACCCACCAAACTAACTAAACTTACCTTTTTTTACCATTCTATTTCTTCTTCAACAGATTCTTTTTCTTTACTATTATCTTCACTTATTTTACCTTGAACATTAACATTTTTTGGTGTACACAAATAAATTCCAACACCAACTTTTTGCATTGTACCACCTATTGCATAAATACAACCACTTAAGAAGTCAATTATTCTTTTAGCTTGATCTGATGTTACACGTTTTAAGTTAACAACAACACTATTTCTATTTTTTAAATGATCTGCTATTTGTTGACTTTCAGAATATGCTCTAGGCTCTAAAAGAATCATTTTGTTTCCTGTTGATTCCATTTCTTTTTTCGATTCATTATCGGCATTGTAATATTCGTCTTCGCTACCATTATATTTTTCTTCGTCTTCTACTTCCCCAAAAATACTTTTTAATTTATCAAATGCCATAAAAAAGCCTCCTATATTTTATATTACTTTTTTATTATAACTAATAATTTGTAAATATTCAACAAGTTTACTTTAAAAATGAGTCTTTTTTATAGTTTATTTTGTAAATTTAATGTTATTTTTAGGACTTAAGGTATTAATTACAATTTGATTATATTTCTGTTGTTTTTCAATGAAGTCCTTGTCTTTACGAGCGTCTTTGAAGGCTTGTGAAAGCATTAATTGAAATTGTTCGGTTTCCAATTTACTTAAAAAGGCGTTTTTAGTTGATTCGGTACAAACTCCAATTATAAAATTAAGACCATTTTTGCTGGCGACGTAAATAGCAGGAGCTTCGCCTATTTTAGATATTTTAATATTGTCTTTTGTTTTTTGAACTAATGTTAATGGAAGTTCGTTAGAAAGAAGCATTTCAAGCAGATCTACTATTTCATCATAGAGAGATATATCTAAAAATTCTAAGTCTTTGCTAAAACAAATATTAGAATCTTGATTAATTAAATAATTATAGTTGCATACTTGAGGCCCTTTTTTATCTTTAGAAATTTTAATAATCATTTCTAATTCGGCTAATTTTTCGACTAAAACCTCAATATTATTAGGCCATATATTAGCTTCATCCATTGAAATATAAGTACATAACGAAATAATATCTTCATATTTTCGCTTGATTAAATCATATAGAACATTATTTTTGCTTTTCAAAATTTGTTTAGTTGTTTCAATAACTTTATAACTATCTGGGGAGATTTTTTTGGTGATAGTTTGTTTAATATTGGAATCTGCTTCTTTAATTTTTTGATTACGAATTTCGTTTTGCATGCCAATTAGAATACCATTAATTGTTTTGTTATCAAAACCAGCATTTCTTAAAGTTTGAGTAAATTTATTGACGTTGTCACAAAGTCCAATTATTTTATGATATTTTACATATTTTCTAGTTTCTTCTAAAGCATGTTGTCTGGTTGCTAATTTAGTCTTTGTTTCACCAATTTTTTTATCAGTAGGTTTAGTAGTTAAAAGTTTCATAAATAGTTTTAAATTTTCACTATAAATTTTAGTATCTTGATTTTGTTTTACAGAAGACAACTCTTTTAGAAAATTGTTAAAAGTAAAACTTAGAGAACTTAAACTAGCATCTGATTTTAAGCTACCATCATTAAAAAATTCAAGTAAAGCTTTTTCCATATCAAAAAGTAAATCATTTGATTGATTATTTTTAATTGTTCCATCTAACAAAGCTAATAATTCTTGAAAAAAAGAATACGGATTAATAGCATTATTACTAGCATAATCCATTAATAGTTTGATTAATTCTTCATTAGGGTAAGTTGTTGGTAGTTTTCCAGTCGCTTTGATAGTAGCAATTATTTTTTCATAGCGTTGTTTCTTGGCTTCTAAAATTTTTAAAGCACTAGAAAGATTATTCTTTTTGTTTTCAACAATCTTTTGTTTTAGTTTGTTTTCTTTTTTTAAATAGACAACAAGTTTACCAAAAGTTTTTTTATCTTCAAAATATTGATCGATAAGGTCTTTTTTTGAACCATATTCTTTTAAAATTATTTCATCAGGGTTTGGCAACGCAGCTAATCGTTGTTTTTCTGCGTTGATTTGTTTTTTTATTTTTTTAATTTCCATTTGTAAATATTCTATAAATTCATTTATATTAAACATAGCATCACTCCTTAAAAAACATTATTTATTATATCTCCGCCACTTCCAAAAATCCATAAAAAACATACTAAAAATTTTACGGAATTTAGATTTATACTTATTTAATAATTCGTCACCAAATTTTCATCGGAGGTGTATTGATTTATAAAGGAAGGTTCACT
>UWSL01000120.1 GCA_900552975.1 uncultured Mycoplasmatota bacterium
GTCCCTCAAGTAAATTTTTTTACTATTGATAGGGGGGGATATCATCCAAGTCAATAATTTCTGCACCTAAACTATTTACTAATCGTTCACGTTCACCACTGTACTTGTATTCGCCAACAACGTAAGCATTAATCCATTTACCTCTACGACATTTAATCATATCAATAAGTAAATCACGAACAGCAAAAGCATTGTCATCACATCTATTACTATCACCAATACAAATACATTCTTTTATCTTGACAATCTCACACACTAAACAACCAGCTACACTATTATCATTAACCCATTGCATTCTATCTTCTCGTGATCCACCACAAACAATATAAACGTGTCTAGTATAAGAACCAAATCGTTTATGTATTTCATTATGACAAGCATGATGCACAAGCATTATATTATCAGGATTTAAACTAACACTTGCATCATTCACATTATCTAATGTTAACTCTTTAACATGGTGTCCTATACAATCATAGCTTCTAACAATAGTCTTTCCACAATGCTCACAAATAAGTTCACCATTACTATTAACTCTTGACATCTTAAGATTGATTAATAAATCATTCCAATCTCTACTCGTATAGAACGAATGCATATTAGTGTAGTACATATAGCACCTCCTAATAATATTCCAGTACCACAACAATGTTCTAGCATATTAGTTATTACTTACTAGCATAAGGAAGTATACTAAGCAGAAAGGGATAAACATCTTAATATACTTCATTATACCAATACCCATAAGGGTATTAATATACTTAAAAAAATATTACCAACTACTATTCACATACATAAATAACTTACCAACTACTATTCACATTTAATTGCTTTCTTAACTCAAGCTCTTGCTGCTTAAGTTCATAATTTTTTCTATCTTTAACATAATCTTTATCGTATAAGTTAAGACAACCAAATATAGCAGTACAATCAGGTGGTAATTCTTTAACTGTAATTTCAGTGTACTTTGTTTCTTTACCATCATTATCTTGTTTTATATATGTTTTCTTTTCTTCAACTTTTGTACCTAAAGCACGTTCAACTAATTTACCTCTTAACTGATCGACCAATTGACATCTAGGTTTAGCACACAAATCCGCAAGTTCTTTAAACTGGAGCTTGTAATTATTCCAAGAAGCATAACTAATATTTAACGATTTAGCAACTTGCTTTTCTGTAGCACCATTATTTAATTGTTTGTCTATGTAGTCTAAATAAGGTAAAATGTTGCTTTCGTACTTGCTTCTTCTTCCACCAGCCAATTTAAGTCACCTCACTTATTTCTTTTCAAGATCGGATATCCTATGATTTATAACTTTAATTTGTTCTTCAACAACAGGCATTCTTTTAGCAAAATTATTATGTTCCCTAACTTCTCTAGTTAGTTCATCAATTTTAACATCAGTAACAGCTTGATTTTTTGTTACTTCCGTTTTAATATCGTCTACAACTTTATTCTTTGTTGCAAAACTACCTATTACAGAACCTATCAAAGCGAATACTCCAGTTATTAAAGCTACAACTACTGCTTCACTCATAATAACCTACTTTTTAACGATTAGTTGTTTGTATAGGTTATTAATATAAACTGAACCACCAGCAACTAAAATACCTTGAGCAATACTTATCCAAATTAAATTGATATTCCAACCACTAACACCTAATAGATAGAAAAATACCACTAAAATACCAATAGCACCTAATATTAAAGGAATATAATTATCCTTAATAAAAGCTGCTTTCTTAAGTCCTAAACCTATCAAATATAATACTGGTATCAATATTAATAATTCAGGTTTTAAATATTGTAAAATTAAATTTTCAATCATATACATCACCTCACGCTATTATTATATCACAAAAATATTTTATTGTCAATTTTTTACAAAAATGAATAAATAAAAAACCACTCCATTAAGAGTGTGTTTTTTTAACAAGTATTCTAAAACTTTTACCTTTTACTTTTCTAATAATTATTCCTAAATTGTAATTTTCACATAAAAATTTTGTTAATCGAACATGAGATACTTTTAACTTAATATTATTATCTTCACAATAATTTATGTAATCATCATAAATACTAGGATTAGTACATCCAATAATAGAATCAATACCAACTTTATCAATCCAATCAGATACAGAACTTACATTATTACTATAATAATCACCATCATAAACTTTTACTAACACGATATCACCTCCTGACAATATTATACTAAAATAGTAAAATTTTGTCAACAAATTTACTACATTACTACAAGTTTATAGATTTAAAACTACGAACTACGATGAAATATTACTTTTTTATAATATTTTTAAAATCAGTCCGGATATCTTTCCGGGAAAAATACACGCAGCACTTCTTCATCCTGCGCTTGGCCGATACATGTACCAATCAGGAACAAAATCAGCGAAACGCCAATGCCAATAACAATCTGGTGCAAATCAAAAACTTTAATCTGCATTGCCATACATACGCAGTAGCTTACCACGCCGCCCAGCATTGCCAGTATTGCGCCCATACGGTTGGCCTTAGGCCAGAACAGCCCAAACAGCAGCACCCAGAAAAACGCCGTTTCCAAACCGCCGAAGGCAAACATATTTATCTGCCAGATTACGCTTGGCGGGGCAATGGCCACAACATACACAATTAAGCCAAGCACAACGGTTGCCACCATACTGAGCCTTTTTATTTTATCGTTGCTAACTTCAATATTGCGTTTTTCCATTTCGCGCATGTACACATCTTTAATGATTGAAGAAGAAGAAGAAAGCAAAAGCGAAGAAACAGTCGATACCGTTGCCGCAATAGGCCCAATAATGGTAATGCCTGCCCAAAGCGGCCCCATGGTTTTTACAATCGTCAGCGGAGTAATATTATCAACGCTGTTTCCATATGCCGCCAAAGTGTCGGTTAAAATACCTTTGGAAAGCACGCCAATCCAGGTAGCTACAAGCGTCATGGCGCCAATGGTAATAGTTCCTATCAGCATGGCGTTATGCAGCGCTTTGGTATTTTTATAGCTTATGCCGCGCACAACGGACTGCGGCAAAGCCAGCGTACAAATGCCAACCAGCAGCCACTGGCTGATATACAGCGACATCGGCATTTTACCCTGCGAAAGCGGCTCCAACATATCATGGTGATTGGTATTAATGTAATTCATAATATTATCGTAGCCGCCGCCTGCGCTGAGCATGGAACTAAACAAAATTCCCAGCCCTACAAGCATGGCAACAGCACAAATGGCATCGGTAATGGCAACGCCCTTAAAACCGCCAACGGTTGTGTAAAAAACTACAATCAGCCCAAAAAGGCTGAGGCCTGTAAGATACGAAAGCCCGGTAACGGCTTCAGACAATTTTGCCGCGCCTACAAACTGCGCAACCATTGTGCCACAGAAAAACATTACAATAAACAGCGCCGACATAT
>UWSL01000121.1 GCA_900552975.1 uncultured Mycoplasmatota bacterium
TTAATTTATATATTATCCTTATATATTATGGTAGAAGTATCTTGCTAGGGGGTATAGAAGAATATTACTATACCTATGGAAATATCTTGCTATACTCCTAGAACTATTCTGCTATACTTGTTAGATAGATTTTTCTTATGTTTTTTTCATTTTCAACTTTTATATAGCGTGCTTTCTTTAACTTACCGATAGAGTTTGTTATCGTTCTTTTAGATAGATTTAATTGTTTAGATAGATAATCGTTATTCGCATAACAATAACCTTTACTATTTGATAAAACACCAATAATACCATATATAAGTTTATCAGTAGAATTTATAGAATCATCTTTTAACATAGTATCTTCAAAAATCATTGTAATACTACGCATATTCTATAATCCCATTTCAAAATCTTTTTCTTTCTCTGTTAATTTATCTTGATATGGTACTTCTTTGATATCTTGATTATATTTAAAGAATAATTGTTTATCTTCTTTATCAAGAACTTTAATAGTATCACAATCAACTAGATAAACTTTAAATTCATTAATGTTTAGATTCTTCTTTAAATATTCTAACATCTTATACTGACTAATCGTATCAACTTGATTTTTATAGATATTTTCTTTGCTTAACTTTCTCATAGACATTCTCCTTTCTTTTAAATTTAGACAACAAAAAAACTTGCAATAAATACAAGTCACTACCTAAAAAAGACAATAGTATCCTATGGGGATTATTTTACATCTTCCCCTAAAGATGTTTGATTATTTGAAATAACACATACATTTTTTTAATTTAATAGTTCTTTGAAGTATGTCTTATTTCAAACGCTTCATTCTATATAATTTATAGAATAGGTGCTAACATAAGTCCTAACACTTACTGCACCTTACTTAACTAACGTTTTTTAAACTCTTTAGTTAAGGGTTATGGTATATTCACCATTTGAATGGTCTTTATATACTAAATATTTAAGATTTGCTAGTATATTCAGACTTTTCTTTAAACCTTTATTTTTAATTTTTAAGGTTTGTTGTAGTTCACCAACATTTATATTTGTTATATATCTTTCAAATCCTTTTGAATATATATAAGCATATATATACTTGGTTTCGTATGGGATTCTCTTATCGTCCCATATCTCTTGTGGAACTTCTAGATGTTTTAACTTCATTCATTTAATTCCTCCTTTCTGAATTAACACTCTGATTAGTTGTGTTAATTTAAGTTAACATCATAAATATACATCATAATTACTATCTTGTCAACACCTTTGATAACATTTTATATTATTTTGTTGACTTTTGTTAACAAATGTAGTATTATTAAGTCGTGAGGTGAATTAGTATGCAAGAGAAAAAAATCGGAGAAGTTATTGCCGAGGCTAGAGAAAATGCAGGACTTTCTCAAAGACAACTTGCTAAAATTGCTAATATAAGTAATGCTGAACTATCTAAAATTGAATCTGGAGAACGTGAAATACCCAACCCTAAAACATTAAGAAAAATAAGTAATTTTATAAATGTAAAATATCAAGATATGATGTATATGATAGGTTTAGGAATGGAAGTTAGTCCACTTAATCCATTTATTAAAGATTACTATAATAAAATGAATTATGATCAATTAATTGAAGCACAGACAAATGTTGAAGGTAGTATTGCAAATTCAGAGCAATTAGTTAATTCTTGTAAAGAGAATCTTAATAAAAAAGACATATTAGAACAAGAGAAAGAATTATTACTACATACTATTGAAGATACAGAGTATCAAATAAGAGTATCAGAAGAAATAGTTAATCTAATAAAATCATTAAAGTTAAAGGAGAGAAATAAAAATGCAAGAAAAGAAAAATAAAAGAATAAATATTTTGTTTATAGTATTAAACATTTTAATTACAATAAGTTTAGTATTAGCGTTAGTTTTAAAAAACAATTTTAGTTATTCATTATATTGGTTTATTATTCCATTACTAATGGTTGTTTCATTATTAACCATAAACAAATGGAGCGTTGTAGGAACAAGTCTTGATATTGATAAAGGAATACAAAGAAGTTTTGATGATAGCACTGTAATTATAACTGTGTTTTATGGATTAATATATTTAATAACAGAATTTATTGATATATTAAAAGAAGATGTTAGACACAATCCATATTTCATTATTGGTTTCTTTATAATAACTATTGTTTATGAATTATTTATCTATTTATCAATATACAATGCAAGAAAAGATACTGCAAAAAAATTAGAAGAAAAATATAATAAAAAATAAAATTACGAACACGTTTTGTTAAAACTTTAGTTTTAATGAAAGTGGGAAAAGTAATTTTATAATCCTTGCTTTTGTGATAACAAAAGAAAAAAATAACCTTTTTGCTTTTTAGCATTAAGGTTATTTTTATATAAAAGATACGCATAATTATCTTTGTATTATTATAATATCAGAGTTGCGTATCTTTTCTTTTTATGAAACGTTAGTAAAATAAAAAGGCAATAGTTTTGCTTACGTTAGTTTGCAAAGTTATTGCTTAAATGGGTTTCCAAAGGAGCACCTTTGGCACACAAACCTAAGTTGGCTCTGCCGACTTAGTAGTGTGTTACTATATCGTCTGATATAGTCATAAAAAGCGAAAATCTATTAGTTGTGAAACTTCTTTTTGATTTTCGCTTTAATATAAATAATTTTATTTTTTTCTTATATCTGTAGAAAAATATTCGGATAAATTGTTTCTATATTCTAAACTTAATTGCAACAAATTTTCATCACTTAATCCAACGTTAGTAAAATCTGGCTTTCTATTGTTCGGAATATCATTATTCATAATTGTCAAAAGGTTAGATAGTCCTTTTGATTTATCATATTCAATTTGTCTTTTTAGTCCATAAGATATAAGTCCTGATTCAATTTCTAATAATTGTTTTAGTATTTGAGGAGTAATTGTTTCTTTTATCATAGCAATATTAGGAGCAATGCTTGCTTTTAATCCTTTAGTTCTGATTAATTGTGTTTTTAATTGCAATAATGTCACTTGTGCTAAACCAGATAAATAATTTAATTTTCTTTGTCTTAAAATATCAACTTGTCCCTTATCAAAGCCTATACTTTCCAAAAAATCTAAAAATAAATAATCTACTGTATATGTTGGAATTTCATGAAATCCAAAATAATTTTTACTTGGTATTTTAGGATGAGTATAGAAATCAATTCCATGCATTACTTCGTGATTTAATACTTGAAAATCAAATAAAGTATTCGTTTTTTGAACATTTATATATGACTTATTAAAAATATAGTCATTATATGTTATTCCAC
>UWSL01000122.1 GCA_900552975.1 uncultured Mycoplasmatota bacterium
TAGCAGAAATTAAAGTGATAATATTTTCTGATTCACAACGATCTAAGTCATCTAGAAATACGATTAATTTTTTATTATTATCAAACGTTATACTGGCAAAAGCATGTTCAAATTCATTTATTTTTTCCCATAAACATTTTTGGTCTTCGACATTTTTCGACATTTCTTGACCTGCTTCGACAATTTTATTTATTATATTATCTATTTTTTTAGAAGCACCAAAGTTTACATTAGTAAGACTTTTGAATATGCCATAGACACTACTTAAAATACTTTTAATTTTTTGTTGTTCTAAGAAGCGATTTTGACCTATAAATTTAAATAAAGAGTATGCAAGATTATCATCATGTTCGTATTTCCAAGTATCAAACCATGATATATCATATTTTTGTTTATTTAATTTACTGGCAATAGTTTTCATCAAACAGCTTTTACCAGTCCCCCACTCGCCATATATGGCGATTAAGTTATTCTCAGATAATAGTTTTTCATTTTCTTCTAGTTCAATAAATTTAGTGATTGATAAAGCTTTTTGGTATGTACCAAAAATATCATTTTCTGAATTTATTTCTTTTACATCTTCTATTAATTCTTTTAACATAACTTTTACTCCTGTACTAATCTACTATTAATAAATAATTCAACAAAATTATTTTTAGATAAAATATCTAAATAATCTTCTTTTGATTTACTTTTTAAGTACCTATATATACCAACTTTTTTAAGTATCTTAACTAAGTTTGATATTTCTTCTTCCATAGTTACGATAGGTCTTTTTAAATTGACAGAAGTATGGTCAATATCGTTTAGATTAGATACTGTTACAATATCATCATAATATTTTCTTATAATATTATTAATTATTTTGTAATTAAAAGGTAGAACTCCGTTATTCATATAAACTAATGTCTCTATATCATTTGATAATTCTGCGCTCTCTCTTGCATCTTTTAATTTATTTAAAAGTTTAATTGTTTCGTTTGAAAAGATAAGCATGGTTATTCCTCCTTTGTTAAATAAATATCACTTTTAAAATTTCTTGTCAAATTTCCATTTTTATAAAAAAAGTCAACGATTCCTCGTTGGCTTCATAAAAAAACAGTTTTTGTCTATACTTATTATTGATAATTAACAAAATATTTTACTTATTAATAAGCTTTTTAATTAAACTTTTTATTTTATTTTTTAGTTTACTAATCAAAGATATTTTTTTCTGATACTTTTTTGTTAGATAATCAATATCTTTATTATCAAGTTCATCAAAAAATTCATTTCTTAATTTGGGAGTTTTTCCAGAAATTGCTAATGATGGATTACCAGAAACTATATTTTCTAATTTACATTCTTTATAACTTAAATCATTTGAAATATCTTCAAAAACTTTTTGACCTTTCTCAGTATTTACAATAATGGCTGATACTCCTTGTTTATTATACATTTCTGGATAATATTTTTGAACGCCCCAGAAATCACCTAGAGTTATATCTGAATATTTATTTCCTAATTTAAAATTGCAATTATAACAACTTTCTCTTAATGCAATATCAGATAAAAATAATTTCATATAATTATTATCTTTTTGTAACTGACTAATTTCTTTATTATTTTTCAATCTACAAGTATTTGAGTATGAATCCCAACCTGTTTTTTTATCTCTAAAGTTATAATTTATAACTTTAGAGTTATTATCTTTTTCTAATTCTTTAATATATTTTGTAAATAATTTAGGACTTGGAACGCCATGACAAAATAAATCAACGCAAACTAAGTTATCATAATCTTTTTTTAAAAAGGCATGTAATCCAGCAACTTGACATGGTGTTCCAACAAATAAAACCTTACGACTATTAATTTTTTCTTTTATATAAGAAAAAATGTTATCTAATTCACTTTGCAAATATTTAGATCCTTTTAACTTTTCTAAATCTTCTATTTTTTCAATTGCTGTATGTTTTAATTCCATTTTATCATTAAAAGCAGCTCCAACTACAATTCCATGATCTTTCAAAATATTTTTTGCAATTAAGTCAAAGATTCCACCAGATGATGATGTTTTTTTTGCATCTTCGTCATTACTGTAAGCAACATAACATTGGTTTAGACTTTTATTCTCAGAGGTATTTAATACTGGACAATTTTTTTTACATAATCCGCAATTTACACACTTATGCTTATTAATTTTAGGATGAATAAAACCATCTTCATTTTTAATCATTTCAATTGCATTTTTAGGGCAGGCATTTGCACAAGCGCTACACCCAGAACATTTTATTTTAGTAACTATTTCTTCCATATTAATAATCTCCTAACTTTCTCATAATAAAATTCATTAATAAAATAACATATTGTAACAGTAGTTATATATATAACTACTACATTTATGTAGTAGTTTAAGTTAATCAAACTATAAAATTTTTTGACAAATTGTAATACTAATAAATGAGATAAATATATTCCAAACGAATAATTTCCTAATTTTGTAAAAAAATCTACACTTTTTTCATGATAATTATTGTATAGAATTATACATATAACTATTGAATAAAGTGCATTAAAAGTTGTCAATTGTGATATTGCATTATTATATAGTTGGGTATTATATAAAAATAAAACCACTCCTTCAACAATTGTTAATAAAAAAGTTAAGTAAAATAGTGATTTTTTGTTTTTTACTTTTAAATCATTTATAATTAGACCCAAATAATAATAAGATATCCAGCCAAATATCAAATAGTTATAGAAAGGAACATCAATGTTATAGAGTATTTTTAAAGTAATAATCAAAGTATTATATATAGGTGTTATAAATAATGGTAGATATTTTATTTTGCTTGATTTTATTTTTAAAAGAAAAGGTGCTAAAAAGAATAATTGGATTAACACATATAAATAATATAAATGAATTCCTTTAGATGAAATAATTAAATCCTTTACAAATCCTATAAAAGTAATTGAAGTTCTATAGTTGATTGCAGTGAAGATTATTTAAAATGGCTAGTGAAAGAAACAGGGTCACAAGGTTAGCCGAGTATATAACGTCAT
>UWSL01000123.1 GCA_900552975.1 uncultured Mycoplasmatota bacterium
CCGTAATATTATATTTACTAGCTATACTCCATAAGCTATCACCTTTTTTTACTATATAATAATTTTCATTAGCCATTTCTCCATTATAAGAATAATTATAGCCCAAATATTCAGCAATAGCTTTTACCACAGCCTCTGCATAGTCTTTCCAATATTTTTTTAATAACTCAGCATCATTAACATTATCTAAAAAGCCATATTCTACAATAACCGCTTCTGTATTCCCTGTATTTCTATGTATAAAATAATAATCCTTACTTGAATCACTAGGATACCTTCTTTGATAGTACTTTCTTACCTGACGCCCATTATTTTCAAATTCGATAGCAATTCTTTTACTAAAAGTATCTGGGTTGCGTAAAGCATAAATTATTTCAGCGCCTTCGCCACCTCCTGCATTTATGTGATTACTAACTACTAACACATCGTTTCCACTACCATAAGGTGCTAAAATCATACTTACCCTATCAGCAGGCTCAATTGTAACATCAGAATTTCTTATCAAAGTATTTTCGATACCTAACTCATCTAAACGCTCATGAATATACTGAGCTATTTTTAATGTATACTCTTTTTCAATTATTCCATTTCCTGAAGCACCACTATCATTTCCTCCATGTCCCGCATCAATAACCACCTTTTTTTTCACTCTTTCATACATTTCAATCACCTAAAATATTGTATGACAAACATCTAATTTTGCTATTATAATTACCTTATCGAAAAGATTCATTCCATAAAAAAAGTCAATTATCAAACAATAAATGATTTTATATCATTATTTGAAGAAAATTTTTGACCAATATACCATTTACCACTTCAAGCATATTTTTCAAGCAACTTACCACAATTACCAAATTGGATAACCTACCAAATTTTAACTGACTCTAAAGATAATATATATATCACATTTCATAATAACTATCACAATGAATTTATTGAAGGTAATAATAACTTTATCAAAGTATTAAAGAGAATTGCATTTGTTTTTAGATCATTTAGAAGATTTAAAACAAGAATAATAATATGCAAAAGTCATGTAAAAACAAACAAAAGAAAAGCCAACGCATTCGCGTCAGCTTAATTAGTAAATTATTACTTATTTTGTATCTGCACACACTATTTGACAATAAAATTTTTTAATAATTTTAATATAATTTAAAACTCTAAACATTTTCTACATTTTTCAAATAATTTTCAAAATAATTGTTAATTACTTCCAGTATGTCAGTATCTTCAGCAGTAAAATCATTTAAAACTCTTAAATAATAATTAAAAACATACTCTATTTTGCTTAATAATTTATTACTTGTTAAATTACTTAAAATTCCCAAAGACTTTTTAGTATTAACAATCTTAATGTAATAATTCTTTTTCTCTTCTAAAGCTTTTTTGCTTGTTATTTTATCAAGATCTTTTAAACTAACTTGCAATCTTCTTTCAATATAACTTATATCTTGTTCTAAAACAACATTTTTCATTTTTAAAGATAATGATTTTAAATTAGCTATAATAATCTCATTAGCATCTATTTTTCTCTTAATAGAATTAGCTTCATTTTTCAAATCAACATACTCTTTTATAGTCATATCATCATCCATCATGTCAAAACCAATTTGTTCCAAACGATCTTTGTTAATCATTAGTTGTATTTCATTAGACATTAAATCACTTGTATAATCTTTCATAACAAAATCATTAGTTTCTAAAACTTTCTTTAATGTCTTATTAGCTTTAGCAATACTATCTTCTTTTTCTTCTAAAGGAATTTCTGGATTGTTATCAATTGACAATTCACCAATGATACGATGATTTAACAAAATACTATTCTTACTTACTAACATATATAATGTCGAAATATCACCTGTTGTCTGAGTAACTTTTGCATCCCACGCTGGATCAGAATAATTAACTACATCATTTATTGATGTTCTTAAAATAAAATAATCATCTGATGGTATTCCATCATTATTATTTTCTAGTAAAGGCAATGTATTTATATCAAAAGAATCTATTTTTACAATCCTTAAAATAAATTGCAAAATTTTAGCATAAGATCTTGCATTTGACTCATTATTTTTTAAGCCATAACAAATTCCGTTGGCGTAATTATTATCTACTAATTTAATATTTTTTAACATCCATAAATAAATTAAAGTAAACTTATCTAAATCACTAGCATTCAAATCAAGATAATTGTGAATGAATTCCATTACATTCTCATAAATAATATGCATTTCCCCTGTTTTATAAGACAAACGTTGTTGTACTTTAAAACCAATTTTCTCATTCCAATTAAAGCATTCCTCAACATAATTATGATATACATCATAATCATCAATCTTGCCAGCAAGATAATTAATTACATCAATATAATATAAAGAATCTAATTCAACCTTATGTTTCCTATTAGATAAATCAAGAGCATACTCAATTACATAATTTACATCCAAATAAGCAACATTATCATAAAATTCAAAACTTTCTAATTTAAGATTTTCTAATCCTTTTACAGAAGTTAAATGCTCATTAGAAATAATCGCTAAATTTTTAAGTCCATTCATTCTTCTAAAATCAGCTTCTTTTAAACCAGCTTGATTCTTAATAATAAGTGTTTTTAAACTAGGACAAGTCTCTAGTATAGTCAACAAATCATCATTATTAATTGAAGGAAATGAATCAAGAATCAAAGTATCCAACTTTTTTAAATATCTTAAATAACGCAAATCAGCCTTACATAAATTGATATAAGTTATATATTCTAATTCTTCTTCAAAGAATAAAACATTAGGATTATATATTCTCTTTACTTTTTCTGGTACTTCTATCCCATGATCTATTCGATATTGTTCTATCATTTTTCTTAATTCTTTACCAAATTCTTCTGGGAAATTAATCATACTAACCGTCCTCTCATCCTATTATTAACATAATTATATCACTCTAATAAAAAAAAGTCTTTATAAAAAAGACAATATTTTTCATTATTTTATTTT
>UWSL01000124.1 GCA_900552975.1 uncultured Mycoplasmatota bacterium
GTTCCCATTCTGTCACAGTCCGATAGGGAATCTGAAAATATTTACAAAATTCCTTTCTGTTCATTCCGGTACTTTCTCGTAATTCTTTTATTTTATCCCCAATTGTTTTTTTCATTCTAAATTCCTTTACTTAAAAAATTCATTATAAGTTTAATTATAACTTCTTTTTCTTCCGGATTTGATTCAGCAGTTAAAACGGTAATTGCAACTAATGTATCGTTTGATATTATTATTTTGCCATTTTTAATTAACGCGTGATTTCTATTTAAAAATTCCAAAAATAATGTTGCCGCAATTCTTTTACAACCATCAATAAATGGATGATCTTTCACTATAAAATAGAGCAAATGTGCAGCTTTTTCTTCTAATGAAGGATAAACTTCTAGTCCAAAAATATTTTGATAAATTGCAGCTAGAATTCCTTCTAATTTTCCATTTTCTTTTTCAACACCAAATACAGATGACATATTTTTAAACTTCATCGAATCAATAATAATTTTACAATCAGAGTAGGATAATTTATATAATGTTTCATTACCTTTTGGTTTAACTAAACATTGATGATCATAATCATCTAATAAATCTAAAGCCTTAGTATATTTTTCTATAACATTAACTAATGCTTCTTGGTCAATATTTAATGATGATGCAAGCATCTTATTTTGTACTTCAATTGTTTTATTAAGCACTTCTATTCTTTTTTTATTAATGGAATAACCTTGTGTTAAGTATTCTTTTAGAACTTTGTTAGCCCATTTTCTAAAAATAATACCTCTTTGCGATTTTACTCTATAACCAACAGAAATAATCATATCAAGATTATAAATTTTTATGGTACGATTAACTTTTCTATTTCCCTCAATTTGAACTTGTGCGTTTTCCGCACATGTTGAAGCAACATCTAATTCTTTATCTTTATAAATATTATTAATATGTCTAACAATTCTTGTACGATCAACATCAAACAATAAAGCCATTTCTTCTTGAGAAAGCCAAACCGTTTCATTATTAATATCTGCTCTAACATCAATTTCAAAACTATTGTCTACAAATTTTACAATTTTAAATTCATTCATAAAATATCTCGACACTCCTTTCTCGCTTGCAAAAGCTTTATCTAATATCATCATAACTATATTATATATTTTTTTGTATGCTTTATCGACATATTTTTTTATTTTTCAAACTAATTTATATAAAAATAATAGTTAATTAACCTTTATTTTCTTGCTAATGCCTTTCATGCCAAATGTTATCATTTTAACAATTTTTTTAGGAAAACAACAAATTGTTATTGCCACTTTATTGCTATTTTCAAGGTAAATAATACAAAAAATAGCTCAAGCTAACAAGTACATAAGAACTTGATACCTAAGCCATTTTTCAAAAAAATATAGTTAAATAGGCCCAAAAAAATCATAAAAACAACAATGATGATCTGATTACAAAAATTGATACAATGCATACCATAAGCACCGAAAATTTTCACACCAAACTATTTTTAATTAATTTCTTGTAAAACGATATTCTTTTTTTATTATTACTGAATCAAAAAATCTTTCTTGGAACTCAGTCAATGCGTTAATTGCATCATCTGAATAATCATTCCCATTTTTAGAAACAATAAGTTTTTCATCGTCATCATTAGGCCTATTGCTTCTTCAACGGCATCTATATACCAAATTGTTCCATTATCCACTGGACATCCACATTTTACCACTACCCAGCATTCGCTTACTTTATTGTAATTTTCATGTAACCATTAACGTAACTCATCACGATTTTTTGCTGGTAATAAATTCTTAAAATTCATTTCTCTTTCATCACAAATTCTAAGTTGTTTATTTCTTCTTTTTCGACTTTGGAGCTGGCAGTTCATCATACATTGCATAAAACAAGCTCGTCAAAAATTCCTTATTATCAACTTCATCTACTAGCAACATCTCTTTAGCTCCTTCATAGGGTAATTCATACGAAGGTGTCGGCATATAACTAATTGCTAATTTTACTGGTTTAACAAGTAATCTATCATCATAGATACCGCCTACAATCTTCCACGATAATAAATAATAAATTCTCCCATCATAGCTCGATAAGTAATTTCTTCTAATTCAGATATCTGTCCTAAAATAAACTTTAAATATTTCTTGCTTGATGCCATATTTTCACCTCAAATTAATGCCTAAAACCGTAGAAAATAATGTCAGTAATATACCTAACATATTTTTCTTTGCTTTTCAATAATGTTAAATATAATGCTAATAATTAAACTAATTAGACTAACAATTAATGTTTGGTTAAAGAGCAAAATAGTTTCTGATATTTCATATTTAAATTGCCCTGAGGAAGTAAGCACATATCTATTAAACTTTAAAAGACCTGTGAAATTATAGTTTAATGAATAATAAAAATTACCAGTTCTAGCACGATAAAAAAACATAAAGCACTCAATATTTATAATAACGACTGCTATAAAGATTAAGGTAACTATTAAAAAATCTACTTTATTTCGTTTCTTATAATTTGCAATTGTAAACACAAAAACAATTAATATTGCTAAAAGGCAAAGTGGATAAATCACGCCATAAACATCTAAAACATCAGCACATAGCCAACCAATTAGAGCAATAATGAAACAAACCACAAAAGAGACTAAACTTAATACTAAAGAATAGTGATAAGGATTTGACCTATGATTTAGTAAATTAGATGAATCTAAAGTTTCTGTTAAAGCAGAAAAAACAGACTTTAATGCATCATTTTTACTTTCACCATTCTCTAATGATAAATTATAATCATCAAAACAAGTTTGAGTAAACTCTTCAACGATTTTTTTATCTATAATCTTCCTGTTTTTTAACTCATTTCTTACTCTTTTTTTATTATTTGATCCTTGAATTTACCTATCATACTATGTTCTGATGT
>UWSL01000125.1 GCA_900552975.1 uncultured Mycoplasmatota bacterium
TTTAATTTATCTGACTTATAAATCTTTTAGAGATAATAAATATAATGTTTTGTTAACCATTATTTTACTAGCTGGTTTAGCTTCACGTTTTATTATGGGATTTTCACCAACAATTTTTGCTTCATGTGAAAGAACAGCGTTTTATATGTTTTTAGTTTTTATAATTTTAATTTTAGTTATCTTAAATAATATAAAAGTTAAAAAAAATACAACTAATTCTTTTTTAGTAATAATTATAGTTTTAGTGATTTTTAATTTAATTAATATTATGTATAATATGCCGATGGTTGGTTTATAGTAGGAGGAATTGTTATGAAAAAGAATAATAAATTATTTGTTGTTATACCTTGTTATAATGAAGAAGAAGTTCTTGAAGAAACGACTAAGCGCTTAAAAGTTAAGTTGAATCAATTAATAAAGAAA
This sequence comes from uncultured Mycoplasmatota bacterium, assembly GCA_900552975.1. Classification (GTDB taxonomy): domain Bacteria; phylum Bacillota_I; class Bacilli_A; order RF39; family UBA660; genus Coprovivens. Next base: position 424 of record UWSL01000125.1, read on the forward strand.
AAGGTAATTGCTGAAGATAGTAAAGTTATGTATGTTAATGATGGTTCGAAAGATAAAACGTGGGAGTTAATTAAATCAATTTCAAAAAAAGAAGAATTATTTACTGGGATTACTTTATCTAGAAATAGAGGCCATCAAAATGCTTTAGTGGCAGGTTTAATGACAGCAAAAAAATATGCAGACGTTGTAATAAGCATGGATGCTGATTTACAAGATGATATAAATGCTATTGATGGAATGATGGACAAATATTTAAATCATGATTGTGATATTGTATATGGTGTTAGATCTGCACGTAAAAATGATACATTTTTTAAACGATTTACAGCTGAAAGTTTTTATAAATTCATGAGTGCAATGGGCGTTGATGTTGTTTATAACCATGCTGATTATAGATTGACTAGTAAAAGAGTTTTAGATGAATTTGAAAACTATAAGGAAGTTAATTTGTTTTTAAGAGGAATTTTTCCTTTAATTGGATATAAGACAGATGTTGAATATTATGAAAGAGCAGAAAGATTTGCTGGAGAATCAAAATATCCACTAAAAAAAATGTTAAATTTTGCTTGGGATGGAATTACGTCGTTTTCAGTTAAACCTTTACGTTTAATTTGTGCCTTAGGTTTTATTGTATTATTTATAAGCATCATTATAATGATTTATTCTTTGATTCAAAAAATTATTGGAAATACAGTTGATGGATGGACTTTCTTGACGATTTCTATTTGGTTTATTGGTGGATTACAGATGTTGTGTTTAGGAATTGTTGGAGAGTATGTTGGGAAAATGTATAATGAAACTAAAGCTCGTCCTAGATTTTTAGTTAGTGAAAATTTAATGGAAGACTATAAAAAATAGTCTTTTTTAATTTTTATGTTTTACTAAGTTATATTTAATATGATATACTTTATATTGATAATAGAGGGTATGATATTGAATATGACTTTTGACTTTTTTTAATTTGTATACCTCTATATGATTTCAGGAGGTTTTATGAATCAAGAAAAAGGAAGATACCTTTGGATTGATGGTCTAAAGGGAATTTGTTGCTTATTAATTTTTGTTCATCATTTTATTTGTGCATTTTATTTGGCAGCAGCTTTTGGTGAAGGTTATACAATTCATACAAAGTATGATTTATTGATGTCGAGAAGCTTTATTAGTGTGTTTGTTAATGGAAATTTTTTAGTGTATGTCTTTTGTACAATAAGCGGTTTTGTTATAGCTAATTCTTTTATGAGATCTAAAAATAAAGATTTACTTAAAACGACTTTAAAAAGATATTTAAGACTAAGCATACCTGTTTTTACTATTGGTTTGATAGTATGGTTAATGTCAAATTTTAATTTGTTTTTTTATAAAGATGCTGCTGCTATGTCTGGTTCATTAGTATGGTTAGGTGCTTATTATGTAGATAAAGTTTCTTTATTTAATGTTATTATTTCTTCTTTTTTAAAAACACCTTTTTTTAGCGACACATATATATCAAATGCTTTATGGATGTATGGAAATTTTCTTGTTGGATCATTAATTATATATTTTCTATGTTTATTATTTAAAGAAAAAGATAAAAAATATAATTTTTTAGTGATTATTCCACTTTTAAGTTGTATAGTTGTAGAAAGTTTTTTATCTAGTTTTATAGTCGGTTATTTATTTGCTTATTTAGTTAATAAATATGAATTTGAGACAATTAAATATAAAACATTAATTTCTTTAATTTTGATTATAGCTGGTTTGTTTTTTGGAGGTTATTCTTCAGGTGGGACACCAGCAAGTTACTATAAAATTTTTAACTTTTCTAGCTATTTTTTTCCTCATTTTTTAGGAGCACTTTTATTAATACCTGGTATATATTTTTCTAATATTATACAAAATTTGTTGAGTAATAAGTTATTTTTATGGCTTGGTAAATTATCTTTTTCAGTATACTTGGTACATATTCCTTTAATATATTCATATAGTTCATATTTCTTTTTGAGATTAATAGGTAATAATAGGTATAATTTTGATTGTTTAATAGTATTTATTGGAACATTATGCTTACTATTATTATTTAGTTATTTATTCTATTTGTTAGAAGCCAAAGTATATAAAGTAGATAATCAGAAATTTTTAAAAGAGAACTAAGTTAGTTCTTTTTTATGTTATAATGAAATCAATATCAGCCGGAAGGGGTAGAAAAAAACGGCATGAAACTGATGATTGCAAGCAACAATGAACATAAAATCCGTGAGATCAAGGCCATTGTCGGGGGATATTTTGACGAAGTGCTCTCCCAGCGGGAAGCGGGCGTGACACTCGATGTGGAGGAGAACGGCTCCACCTTTGCGGAAAACGCGCTGCTCAAGGCACAGGCGCTGTTCGATGTGACGGGCTGCGCCGCGCTGGCAGATGATTCCGGCTTGATGGTGGATGCGC
>UWSL01000126.1 GCA_900552975.1 uncultured Mycoplasmatota bacterium
ACTTTCAGCAGGATTTTTACTTAGTTCTTTACGACATGTTAAGTAAGTAATAAAAGCAATTGCTAAAATAACTAATACTGAAACTAAATAACTTTTAGGATTAACAACTGGATGACCATTAGGTACTTCAAAGTATTGCATTTCTAAGTTTAGAAATGTGGCGCCAAGGAAGAAATAACCTGCTAACATACCAGCAATAGCTCCTAATAAAGAAACCCAGAAACCATAGCCAACGTAATGAAGAATAATTTTATAATTTTTGAATCCTAGTGCTTTTAGGGTACCGATTTGAAGTTTTTGTTTTTTGACAACTCTAGTCATAGTTGTAATAACAGAAAGTAAAGCAATGAATAGAAATAAACCCGAGAAAACACCTACATAAGCTGAACCTTCATCTATTTCACCTTGATACATAGTATAAGAAGCAGTATCTTCAATATTGATAAGAGCTTTAGCATTTGTTACTTGATCTTCAATTTCATTTTTTACTTTATTAACATTGTCTTTTTTATCAACATCGACCATTACGTAGTTGTATGGTATATATGAAGTGTAATCAAAATTAGGAAAGATTTTGTTGAAAGCATTTTCAGATGGAATATTATTTTCTTCCATAATTTTTTCTTTTAAGCATTTAGCTGGAAAAGCTTTAGCAGAAAGATAAACAAAACCATATATTTTATGATTAGGTAATAAAGCTGATTCATCTTTCGTATCATATAAATGATCGGGAACATAAATTAGTCCAGCAACTTTATGTTCTAAAGTAAAGGTATCATATTGCAAACGAATGGTATCGCCAACTTTAATATTATTTTCTTTGGCATAAAAGTAATCTAACCATGCACCATCCAAGTTATAATCAAATGATTTTCCTTCTTCAACATAAAACTTAGAAATGTTATTTGATTCAATAAAGTTTAATGAATAACTTTTATCTTTATCATCCGCATCAGCAGCATTGATAACCAATTTACGTTCGGCATCTTGAACATTTGATAGATTTTTTATTGTTTTTAAATCATCCTTAGTAAATGAGGAACCTAAGACATTGATATCTTGTAAGTTATTTTGTTCATAGAAGTTATTACCAGTTTGGGTCATACCATCCATATATGCTTCAATACCAGTGTAAACCATAACTCCTATTAAAACCATTAAAAAGATTGTAATAAATTGGCTTTTATTTTGAAAAATATCACGCCACATTTTTTTCTTTAACATATTACCACTCTATCTCATCTATATTTTTTGGATGTTTATTTTCAATATTTGATTCTATCTTACCATTTTTAAGATGAATAACACGATCTGCAATATCTGCAATTAAGGCATTATGAGTAACAATAACAACTGTATTTTGTCCTGATTCAGAATCGCATTGCTTTTTTAAAAGTTTAAGAACTTCTACCCCAGTACGAGAATCTAGAGCACCAGTTGGTTCATCACAAAGTAATAATAATGGATCTTTAGCAATGGCGCGAGCAATTGAAACCCTTTGTTGTTCGCCACCGGATAATTGATTGGGAAATTTTTTCAAATGATTTTGTAAGCCAACTTCTTTTAAAATTTCACGGGCTTTTTTAGGATTTTTAACAATATCATTAACTATTTCGACATTTTCTAAAACTGTTAGTGTTGGTAAGATGTTGTAAAATTGAAAAATAAAGCCAACATTTTCAGCACGATAGTCGGTTAATTCACTATCACTCATTTTAGAAACAATATTATCTCCGACTTTTATTTCGCCGCTAGTTACCTTGTCCATTCCACCTAACAAATTTAAAAGTGTTGACTTACCGGCTCCAGATGGACCTAAAATAACAACAAATTCACCTTTATTAATAGTGAAATTAACACCATCTAAAGCATTAAATTTCTTTTCGCCAACAACGTAAGTCTTTTTGACATTTTTAAAACGTATTAATTCTTCCATAAATACTCTCCCTCTAAATATGACACTTTTTTCATATTTCAATTTCATTATACTATGACCAAGAAGATAGTCAACTAAAAACATGAAAAAAAATTCATATTTTCAAAAAAGTTAGTTTATAGTATAATAATTATTTATAAAGAAGGAATTTTATGGAAACAAGAATACCAGTTCAAAAAAGATCAATAGAAAAAAGAGAAAAAATTATTAAAGATGGTTTTTCCTTAATGTGTACTAATGGCTATTATAAAACAAGTACTGCTGATATAGCTAAATATGCTCAAGTATCAACAGGAATAATTTATCAGTATTTTAATGATAAAAAAGATATTTTTCTAGAAGGAGTTAAAGACTATTCAAAACAAATTATGTTTCCAATTATTGATATTTTAAATAACGAAGATATTTCTCTAGATTCAATAGATAGTTTGTTACGTAAAATAATTGATAAATTAATTGAGAATCATAATCTTTCAGAAAAAGAACATGAAGAAATCATGGCGATGGCTCATTTAGATAGCGATGTTGGTAAGATATTTAAAGAAGATGAATTAGCAACAACTAAACAAATATGGAATAAATTACAAAGTCAAGGAATCATTTTAGAAAATCCTTTAGAAAAGATTCACATTATTTTAAACTTAGTAGATCAATTATGCCATGAAATGGCTTATCATAAACATACTGAAATAAATTATGAAATAATGAAAGACGAAGTTATAAAATTGATATTAAGTATTTTAAAATAAGAATTTTTCTTTTATATAAGAAAGCTTCTTATTTTTTATTTAAAGATCTTTATTTTATTATT
>UWSL01000127.1 GCA_900552975.1 uncultured Mycoplasmatota bacterium
AAATATTTTATTAATATTTTTCGAATATCCTTCCTCTATATACTCTCCATAAACTAAATATTTATCTTTAAAAACCATTCCATCATAAATCTGATCCAATCTATAATACAATCTAGCCTCAGTAACAAAATTTTCATTCTTACACACTTCGTAATAATATTTTTTTCTCACTTCAGTTTTAAATACTAAAGCCATATCAAAATCATAATCATATTTATTATGAATATCAAATAAAGTAAGTACTTTATTGTTTAGTTCTTCTTTAGTATCTGTATTTTTACTTCCTAATTTTCTTTTATAAATTATTCCATAAACATTATCATTATCTAAAGAAGTAAAATCAGTAGCTATTGTCTTTAAAGCATCATTAAATAAATAATCATCTGAATCAACTTCTATAACGACATCACCCGTAACAAATTGTATAGCATCATTTATTTCCCTTTGCTTACCCTTATTTTCTTGATAATGATAATCTATTTTAAAATTTACTTCTTTTATCCATTTCTTAACTTCTTTTTCAGTATTATCACTTGATCCATCATCCATAATTATCCATTCAAAATCTTGATAAGTCTCATAATTTTTCTTTAAACTTTCAAATAATTTAGACAATAATTTTTCTCTATTATACGTTGCTGTTAAAACTGATATTTTCATTTTACTCACCTTCAATCAGCTTAGATACTTCATCTAATATTTTTTTAAATGTATCTTTTTTGGTAACTTTAGCTTTGGGTTGTTTCTTTATAACATTTTTTAAACCATCATAAATCCCCTTATCATCATTTTTTAAAATTAATTTATTATCATATTCTAACAAAGCTTCACGAGCGGCACTATCAGTTATTATAATATACTTATTTAGAGTCTTAGCTTCAACTAAGACCATTCCATAACCTTCATAATATGAAGCAAGTAAAAAATAATCTGCTGCCTTAATATAAGGATAAGGATTTTCTCTTTTACCCAATAAAACAAAAGTTTCCTCGACTCCTAACTCTTTTATTTTATTCTGTAACTCTTCTTTTAATGGGCCATCTCCAACAATATAAATTCGATGCATAAAGCCATCATCAATCAACTTTTTATGAACTTCAACCAATCTTCCAACAGCCTTCTGTTCAACTAAACGAGAAACTTGAACAAATGAAATCATATCATCTTTTATCTCTGGAGCCTCTCCATCCATCGCTTTTTGCAAAACTAAATCACAATCTAGATAATTGTAAATAACTCTTTTCATAACTTTATTACCTTTAAAATATCTTTGAAATTTATTCAAATTATCTTGTGACACAAAGATAAGTTCATCATATTTTAGATAAGCTTCTTTATTTAATTCTTGTTTAGCTTTTGCTTTTTCCCCACTTCCAAAAACATCCTCAATATCATTATGAACCCAGGCTATTTTACGAGCATTCCCCGGACAACTAAAAATCCATGTTATTGGTCCTTCTAAAAAGGCTATTTCAACATCATACTTTCCTTTAATATATTTTTTATAAAGCATATTTCGTAAATTGTAATTAAAAAGTTGAAATGACGTTTTTAGTTTAGTAACCTTATTTATTTCTTCATACTTTCGATCATAAACCGAAACTAATTTTACCCTTTTATCTAATTGTTTTTCAAATTCACCATTACCATACAAAGTAAAAATTGTTATATCATACTTTTCTACTAATTTATTAGACAAATCAACTAAAACACGCTCTGCTCCTCCCAAATTTAATCCTGTAATACCAAAGACTATTTTTTTCATAAAATTTCACCTCTTTCACCTTTACTTAAACTATTTATTATAATAACTAATACTAACATACATGTACTTGAAAAGAAAACATAACCTGCTACTAATGACAAACCAAAAGCTAAAATAACACCAGCAAGATTCATCACCAAACGTACATTAATTTCTTTAAAATGCCACTTTCGTAAATTTTTTATTATTAAATATATAAATGGACCTACATATAAAATAAAACCAATTATTCCAAAGTTGAATAAAATTGATAATAATTCCATTTCCATTATCATTTCACCATAATGAACACTTCGACCATTTCCAAACAAGATATAAAGGAAATTTTTTTGTTGCTTAACCAATGAAACATGATATATAAGTTGCTGATAACGATTATCATTGGCTTTTATTTTTTTTCGATTAGCATAATTATATAAATCAAGATAAGCCTTTTTCATCTCTTCACTCATATAATCTTTTTTTAATTCTAAATTTTTTATTTGCCAAACAATAACCCCTGTATCGCCAGTCGTAAAGCCAGGTTCATTCGTATTAACATCAATAATATAAACTTCCTCAGCAATATGCTTCCTTCTTTTTAGGGTTTCTGATCCACCTACACTTAACAATAATAAAATTATTAAAACTATACTTAAACTTAAAATCAGCTTTTTAAAATTTACTTTTTTATCTTTAATAAACTTAAATAATAAAGAAGAACCACCATATAATAATACTAAAAGAATAAATCCTAACATTCCTGTTCTAGTTCCTACTAAAAAAATTAAATAAACTCCTAAAATAAACCAACTAAAATACATTGCTATCTTATCTTTAGTGCTAACTTCATTCATACTTCCCATTAAATTACATAACAACAATAACAAGATTGTACTAATCGAATTACCCGAAAGAAAATAACTACGATAACCCATTCCTTCTACATATGTAGTAAAAGAAGTCCTCGTAAATATTGAAAAATATA
>UWSL01000128.1 GCA_900552975.1 uncultured Mycoplasmatota bacterium
CAGGAATGAATTTTGATACGAATGGTTTTGGTAAAATTGGTGATAGATATGTTGTAGCAACAACAACTACCTTTGGAAACGTTGGAGATTTTATTGATGTTGTTCAATCTGATGGAACTGTAATAAAGTGCGTTATTGGTGATATAAAAAATCAAAATGATGCTGGTTGTACTAAGTGGGGACATAATAATGGACAGTGTGTTGTTGAATTTGTTGTAGATAAAAGCTCTTGGTATGGAACAAGTAAAACAGTTGATGGCTATCATCCCGAATGGAAACAAACAGTTGATAAAATAATTAATAAAGGCAATTATTTCGATATGGCTAATAAATACAAAAAAAATTAATAGTAAAAAAAATGTCTACTTTATCAAAAAAAAATGTAAATAAAAAAAGTTGATGTTATACTGAGTATATATAGTAGAGGAGGAATATTATGGAAAGTAATAGTGGCGTTATAACTTATAATACAGGAGAAATGTCATCATCATCAAATGATATAAAAAGTCAAGCTAAGACATTTATAGATAATTATGCTGAATTTTATAAATTAATAGATGAAGTATTAGAAAGTGGTTTTACTGGTGATTTAAGTGATAATTTTAGAGCTACAGTAAAAGCAAGAAGAGAAGCTTTCGAAGAAATGGGAGAAATTTTGAATACGTCTTCTAAAGAGATAGATACAGATGTTGAAAGAATTCAATCTAATGAAAGCAAGTTAAAAAGTATGTATGATAGTAATAACTATTTAAACTGAGAGGAGAGATAATATGGAACTTAGATTAGATAGAGACGATGCAATAAATAAAGCAAGACAAATTAAAAGTTTAGCAGATGATATGCAAAAAAACTTGAATTCATCACAAGAAACAATGGAGTATATTAATTCAATTTTTACAGGATCAGTAAGTGCTAACATTGCTCAAGAAGCTTTTGACGAAATAATAAGAGATTTTCCTGCTTTTTATAAACAAGTAACTAAATTTGCTGATGACTTAGAACAAACTGCTGACACAGTAAAAAATGAAGGATAATTCTTTATATTAAAAAATATAAAGTTTTTTTCTAGGAGGTGTCAAAATGGCATTTAAAATGGATCCGAATGTTTTGTATAATACAGGAGATGATTTAGATAAAGCATTAATTAATTATAAACAACATTTGGAAGAGCTTTCCTTGATGTTAACGAAGATTTCTAGTTCTTCCGGTTGGATTGAAGATTCTGTTAAAGATGAATTTTTAAATACTTTTAAAAAAATGTTGGAATATAATTATGCTTTAGAAAGTTCCTATGAGAATTTTTCGACAGCGTTTAAAAGGGTAGCAACAAGTATTAAAAATCATAGAAGTAAGTATAATTAATAGGAGGCTTATATGGCAGGAAGTGTACGTGTTGAGGAAGCAACTGTTGAAAATTGGCAACAAGTGTTACAAAATATAAAAGATGATTGTGATAACGATTTAAAAAATATAAATTCTATCATATCTAATACCCTTGATGGATGTGATGGAAATATAGCAAAACAATTTGGTCAAATATTAGAAAACTCTTCTAAAGATGGAAAACAAACTGTTGAAAATATTGGAACAGTTAATTCTTTTTTGGAAGCTTTATTAGAAACTAAAAGAAATCAATAAGGAGGAGTTGCTATGGGAACTTATAGTTCTATTGCTAGTGGTATTAAAGAAAGTGGTAGTAACATAAAATCAGATAGTAGTTCTATAGGAACTTCTTTTTCCTTTGGTAATGATGATACTTTTGATAGTTTAGCTGCAAAATTGAAATCTGTTAAGAGTGAGTTAGAAAGTCAATGTAGTTCTTTGAATGAATTTGCAGCAATTTTAAATAAGGTAGACGAATATAAAGAAGCAAAAGAAAAAGTAGAATCTTTACAAAGTGATATTTCTAGCCTTGAAAGTAGAAAAAGTGGTTTAGATAGTCAAAAAGATGCTTCTTCTATTTCTAGTATAAACTCTGATATTTCAGCTAAAAATAAAGAAATTGAAACTTTAAAGAAAAAAATGGAAGAAATAAAAAAAGAAGCTAATTCATTTAGTGTATCTTCAGTAGGCAAAGAGTATGAAGTTATTGAACCAGATGCTCCTGAAGATTTAAGTGATTTAAGTTTTGATATAGAAGATTTATTGTCGAAGTTTAAAAATGGTAGTTTAACTAAAATGGGTGATGGCGATTCTTTATATAATTATTATAATAAGGAAGATGTTGTTAATTATATGAATGAAATAAAAAAAGAATATTCTGGTCGTCAAGCTGCAGTTTATTCTGCTTTAGCTGTTATAGATTTGGCAGCAAAAGCTGGTGGTAAGTTAGACTATAATTGGGGTGGTGGTCATAATTCGACTTATACATCTTTAGATGATGTGGCTGCAGGTACTGATTGTAGTGCATTTGCATCTTGGGCAGTAAATCAAGGAACTGGTAATAATTTTTCTACTCAATCTTCTGGTGGTTTAATAAGTTCTGGTGCAAATGAAGATTTATCGAATGCTCAACCAGGAGATTTATTAGTAAGACATAGTGGAAATTCTGGTCATGTGTATTTTGTTGTTGAAAATAACACAGAAGCTGGTAAGTTTATTGTAGCTGAAGCTTCATCACCATCAGTCGGTGTTCAATTAAGTGAACATGCTTATAGTGAACTATCTGGAATATATAGTGCTCGTGATATGTCAGCTGTATATGGTGAATAAATAT
>UWSL01000129.1 GCA_900552975.1 uncultured Mycoplasmatota bacterium
ATTATCCTATATTCCTTGGGCAATACTACAAGGTGGTCTTGAAGAATGTGGTTGGAGATGGTATTTACAACCAAAATTCGATATAAAAAAATATTTTCTTAAAATGATTATAATATCATTTGTATGGTTTTTATGGCATATTCCAATATATAGATTATCTTGGATAACAGCAGGCTCATCAAATTATTTGATATTTTATTTAATGATATTGGGTAATACATTTATGTTTGGGGCAATAAAAGAATATTCAAGGGGAGTTTTACTATGTGTAATTGCTCATATTTTTATAGATTCTTTTGCTGTTCTTATGCTAGTACAAAGTAATATTATTCCAATAGTAATATTAGTAATTATAGAAATAGTAATATTTGTTTTTGTAATTAGAAAAATACCATATATAAATTAGTAATACAAATTACAATTTATAGGTGTACGCACTTTCCACTAACTGTACGCAAAATTCTGTTACTGTACGCATTTTTAAGGGGTTAGCAGCTGATTATAAATTACATATAAAATCATCAAAAAAGTATAGTATTATTCTATACATTTTTCTCGTTTTGTTGTATAATATAAGTAAGGAATGGTGGCATTTTTATGTATAAAAGATCTGATTTTACTAAAAAGTATTATAAAACAGGCGAAGTTGCTAAAATACTTAATTTAACTATAAAAACAATTCAAAATTATGATCATAGTGGAAAACTTAAGTTTATTAGAACTACTACCAACTATAGGCTTATGACACGTGAAGATCTTTTAGATTATCTTGATAAAGAAGGAATGCTTTGTGATATTTCACTAGAAAAAAAAGATGTTATTTATGCAAGAGTGTCATCAAATGAGCAAAAAACAAAAGGTGATTTAGATAGGCAAGCCATGTTTTTAATTGAAAATGTTGATAATTTGATTAACCCACTTGTTTTAAAAGAAGTTGGTAGCGGTTTAAATGATAAGCGAAAAAAACTAATGGAATTAATTAATCTAGTATGCAATGATCAAGTTAGAAATATTTATGTAACATATAAAGACAGGTTAACAAGATTCGGATTTAATTATTTAGAAGAAATGTTTAAAAATCATGATGTTCAAATTGTTGTTGTTAAAGACAAAAAAGAAGAAAAAGACGTTAAAGAGGAATTGGTTGATGATATGATGTCACTGATTGCTAGCTTTTCAGGCAAATTATATGGCATGAGAAGTAAAAATAAAAAGGAGAAATAAAATAATGGATGATATTAATAATTTAGATGATTTAAAAAAAGTCGCTTCAAATGATGTTATAATGAAGTGCTTTACTGAATTTTTTATGGAAATATATGGAGAGTATAATAGTCATGATAAAAATTTTATATGCAATTATCAAGTTAAAAAAGGAAATATAACGATTGCAGAATTTACAAATAAAGAAGATGCGTTATTATTTATTGAAGTTTATCAAAATCAAGATAAACGAACAAAATGTAAATTAATTGAAAATACAAATAATTTGGAGTAGAAAATGGAAAAACAATTTACCATAGAAACAAGACTAGAATTACAAGAAGATGCAGTAAAATATTTAACGGAATATGTAGTTTTTTATAATGAGATTAGTCGTAAGCTATGGCAAATTGTTCGACTTTCTAATTTTAAAGAGCTTTATACAAGAAGTGAATTTAATACATATGCTTGTAATAAATATAATATCTTAAAAAGAACAGCTAATTCAATTTATAGTGATTTAGCAGGCAAAAAGAAATCATTATTAGAATTAAAGAAAACTGAACTTTCAAATAAAAAAATAAGATATAAAAAGTTTCTTAATAAGAAAAAAGAATTAATTAATAAAATAAATAAACTAAAAGAAAAAGTAGCTTTAAACAAATCTAATGAAAAAGAATTAATTAGATATAGAAAGTATAAGCATAAATATTATTTTATATGTAATAAAATAAATAATCTTAAACAAGATGTTGAAAATCTTGAAAAAGATATTAAAAATAAAAATATTAAAATATCTTTTGGAAGTAAGAAATTATTTAATGCTCAATATAATTTAGAGGCTAATGGATTTAGAACACATACTAAATGGAAAAATAATTATCATAAGAAAAGGGATAAAAATATTTATTATCTAGGTTCTAAGGATGAAACACTTGGTAATCAGTTAGCACAACTTGATTATGATATTACTACTTCTAAATTCACATTAAAGCTTAGAAAAGAGAAACAATATTCTAATGAGTCAAAATATTTAAATATTTCAAACATTGATTTTAAATATATGAAAGATGAATTGATTAATATAATCAATGATCATAAATCTAATCGATCATTATTACCATTATCTTATAGAATATATAGGGTAAAAAATAAGTGGTATTTACAGGTTATAATTACTACTATTGTAGAGAATTATGTAACAAGAAAAGAATATGGCGTAATAGGATTAGATTTTAATAATGGTTTTATTTCATTTAGTGAAACAAATGAATCTGGAAATTTAATTAAAGCATTAAATTATCCACTTAAATATCATGGATGTGGCAATAAAGCATTAAATGAGATGCTTAATACAATAAATAATATTGTTACTTATGCAAGAAGTGTAGGAAAAGATATAAGTATTGAAGATTTAAAGTTTGATTCAAAAAAAGCTAATTCAATAAAATCAAATCAAAAAAATGAAAAGAAATATAATAAGATGATTCATACTCTTGAT
>UWSL01000130.1 GCA_900552975.1 uncultured Mycoplasmatota bacterium
ATTTATTATATCTTGTATTAATTCATAATTTCCAAAAGAAGCTATTTCAAATATTTTTTTTGCTTCAGTTTTATCTGAAAATTTATCACGAGCATATAATTTCTTTAAAGTTTCATCACCAATATTTTTGATAAATTCCATTGAAAATTGTTGAAAATAAATTGTTTCTTTTTCTATTTTACCCAATAAATTTTCAATAAAATCATGACTTTCAGGAATATTTTTATATGTATATTCTATTCCTTCAAACATGTCATTGTTTATTAAATCTATTAATGTACTCATTTTAAATTCGAATAACTCTAAAACTGTTTTATTTGCAATAGTAGGATTTTGACTAATTATATTCCATACTTTATCATCAAACATAGCTGGATTTATCCTTGATAAATTCATTATTTCATTATTGCTTATAAATTCAATTAATCTATTGCTATTTCCATTCCTTATAATTTTACTAATATTTTCATTAAAAACATCATAACCAATCATAGAATATAGTGTTTCGAAATTTGAGTCATTAAAAATATTAAAATTAGTTATTTTATTTTTTGCATAATTATTTTTTCTTATAAATGAAATATATTTATTTGAATTGTTTTTTATAGATAATTCAAAAACAGCTTTTAGGTGATGTTTGATTACATCGTCATCTAATTCTTGATATTTTAATTTTCCATCATATTTAATGTATTTTTTATATTTTTGCAAATATTTAATAAAAGGTTTTATGTCTGTTTTATATTGAATCTTAAAATTTTTATTAGATATAATTTGTTCTAATATTTCATCATTGAAATTCAAATCTTTAAGTTCTGGGTATAAAACTTTTAAACTTAACTTATTTATAACATTCATTTTTATCTTCCTTTACAATAAGTGTAACATATTAAATACTTTCTTTTAGTAAATAATTAGTTTGAAATAAAAAAATATGATAAAATACCATCTGAATTTGATATTGTATATATCTAACAGTTAAAAAGTGAAAAATTGCAGACAACTACGACATTCTTTCTATTTGAAATAAACTTACCGATTTAATTACTTGTAAGTTATTATTTTACATAAATAGATAGAAACAAGATGAAAAAATCATCAAAATAATTTAATCTTCTTGTTTATTTTTGTTGAAATATAGAAAAAACAATGACCGGAGGTAACACCCGGGAGCGTATAATATACTTGTAGTAAAAAATTATACATAAAAGGAGAATAATAATGAAAAAATTAATTGTTTATTTTACTTACACAGGTAATACCGAAAATGTTGCCAAGGTAATCCAAAAGAAATTAAATTGTGATATTTTAAAATTAAATCCATTAGAACCATATTCTACGGATTATCAAACAGTAGTTGATGAAGAACAAAATAATGAAAGTTCTAAAAAAACAATTCCTTTAGAGGAATATGATATTGATTTAAGTATTTATGATGAAATAATTATTGGAAGTCCTGTCTGGTGGTACAGTATTGCTCCAGTCATTAGAACTTTCTTAAAAGAAAATGATTTGTCTGGTAAAACTATCAAACCATTTGCTACCAATGCTGGCTGGTTAGGACGTACATTCAAAGAAATAGAAGAGTTATGTCCTAATTCTAAAGTTGCTCAAGAAATGAATATTGTCTTCAAAAGTTATTCTGATGAATTAGTAACTAGCCAAGAAGAAATTGATAATTGGTTAAAAACTTTATAAAATCTTCTAAACAATGTTAAAATAAAATAGTAAATTATTTGAAGAATACGTTTTTAAAACAATTCTTATTGTTTATTAATAGGTCAAATAAATAGTTTACAAATTTAAACAAGTAGGAGATGATAAATTGATAAGATATAGTGAAGAAGAAGGCTTCATTAAATCTGAAGGCATAAGAGATCGTAATGATAAACGTTTAGAAAAAGTTATTTTACCAAAAACAGCTATTGGTGTCTTTTCTATTAAATTGTTAGAAAGCATTGTTGAAAAGTTTAATTGTGAAAAAGTTGGTTATTTTGGTGGAGCTTCATTCCATCGCCCAGTTTATATTATGAGACACAATAATAAAGAATTTACGCTTTTTAACGCTGGTATAAGTGGAGCCTGGATTAGTTCGGATATTGAAGATTTAAATTATAACGGCGTCAAAAAGTTTATTATTTTTGGTAATTGTGGTGTCCTTGATAAAACAATTGGCGATTGTCAAATTATAATTCCTAATAAAGCTTTTAGAGATGAAGGAGTAAGTTATCATTATTTACCTGATTCAGAAAGTGTAGAATTATCCTCTAAATATAAAAATGAATTTATCAATATTTTAAATAATCATTCTTTTGATTATGTCGAAGGTGCAACTTGGACTATTGATGCTTTTTATCGTGAAACTAAAGATAAAATAGATTATTTCCGTAATAAAGGAGCTATCTGTGTTGAAATGGAAGGCTCTGTAATTGCTGCTGTTTGCCAAAGGAAAAAACTAGATTATTTCACTTTTTATTATGCCGGTGATAATTTAGATTCTGTTGAATGGGAAAGAAGAAGTATTAGTCAAGAAACTAACTTTGAGAAAAAACAAATTGTTCCATTATTAGCTATTGAATTAGCTGAAATAATAGATTAATAAAATAATAAATTA
>UWSL01000131.1 GCA_900552975.1 uncultured Mycoplasmatota bacterium
ATTTTATCAAACTATAAAACAAATTAAATAAACAAAAACCAACGACCAAGGTAACTAAAGAAACTTCATAAATATTATTATTAGTAATTGATTTAAAAGCTTCTAAACTAAAGCTAATTCCACTAACCATTCCAATTACAACAGCCACAAAAATACTTATAATCGTTACTACATCAATCATATTCTTATCATAACGATCTTTTAAAGTCGCTACTTTTTTGGTTAGATCAACATAATCATCATTAGAAGAACTAAACATATCTTTAAGCAATCTTATTTTAAAACCATCACTAATCATATTCTTTGTACTAATATTAGCTTTTTCAATTCGCTCGATTGTATCAAAATAATTATATCTACTAACTAAATCATTTCTACGAACTTCCATTTCTATAGATTTCAACATATTATTATATATTTCATCTTCTAACAAAATACTTTCACAATAATAGCAAATTTTTTTCAAATTACCAGTAAACATACTATTATCATTTTTATAATATTCATAAATAAATCTATTTCTATTATCTGTATCATTTAAAAAATATAATAAATCAAAAGCAACAATAAAACAAACCATATTCGTTCCATTACCGCCATTATCTAATCTTTTAATTTTTTCTAACATATCCTCTAGATTCATTTCAAAACCACCTATTCTTTTTTATATCTTCTACAAATATTATACCATTAAAAAAAGCTTAAAAGTTAAAATCTTAAGCTTTTTTAAAGTAATTCTATCAATAAAGCCCCTAAATCTTCTTTTAAGTATATATTATAAACATATAGTAAATACAAAAAATCATCTTCGTAAATTTTATTTCGATTAATTAAAATATCTTTGCTTTTTAATTTATCATACTTTATATTTTTCATTGTACAAATTTTTTGAATTGTTTCTATGGTTTCTAACATATCATTTATTAATATATTTCTTTTTTCTGCGATAGGAAGTTTAGAATATTCTTCAATTAATTCATTTTTCATCTTATTACCTCTTCATTTGAGCTTTTTCAGCAAATTTTATTAATTGCCCAAATTTACTTTGACCTAAAAATTCTTCTTTCTTCATACAATATTTATTATCATTTTCAACACCTTTTTTTACGGCACGTCCAGCAATAACATAACCTTTATATTCATCACCTAAATATTTTTTAGCCATATCTTTAACCAATGACCAATAAAGTTCTTTATCGTCTATTTTATCTTCATAGACTATCTTTAGTACTTGCTCAGCATAAAAACCTAAAACTTCTTGTAATAAACGATTTCTTCGATCATTTAGACTATCATATTCTTTAATTATTGACGAATTTTCTACAAACTCTTCATTTTTTATTTTATACTTAGTTAAATTATAAACATTTGTCAAATCATTTAAATCAA
Organism: uncultured Mycoplasmatota bacterium; assembly: GCA_900552975.1. GTDB lineage: Bacteria > Bacillota_I > Bacilli_A > RF39 > UBA660 > Coprovivens. Next base: position 1,390 of record UWSL01000131.1, read on the forward strand.
GATCACAACATAAAATACTCAAATCATAATCTCTTGTATCATAATAACCAAATATATCTTGTGATTTAACATCTATATAATGTTCAATTAAAAACTTCTTTTTACGCTCAATTAGGTCTTTCTTTATTTGACGAAGTGCTAACAAAGAATAGTTTTGCTGATTTTGATCATTAATTTTTCTTAACATATTTTCAACAGTCAAATTAAATTCTTGACCTGCGTTATCCAAAACTTTTTCAACCTTTTTACGTTTTTCCTCATACACTGATAATAAATAACATGGATTATATAAATCATATATTTTATTAATAACCGCACTTCTTACATCATTGCCTCTTTTTAAACTTGGAGCATGACTGGCTTCATATAAAATTCTATTAAATACCCTATCTTCTAAGTCTACACTAAATGAAGCTAAACGATAGATATAACTAGCCATTACCATAGCATCTCTTGCTTCTGGAATTTCTTCTCGAATTCTTTCATCAAAGTATTCAATAAGCATTTTACGCCTAAAATCTGCACAATAAGAATCATCATCAATTACAATCTTTAATTCCTTAGCATTATTAAAATCTGCATATAATTTTTCTTTTTCTAAAGCTAACTCCGTACATAAATCTTCAAATGATTCAAAAGATATATCATTAGCAATAAAAATACCATTTAAAATTGAATTACTTTTTTTATTTTTTTCATATAATTTAGCAAAATAATCTTTATAATACTCTAAAAAAATATCTTGCCATGAATCAACTTTTCTTCTTAATACTAATTCTAAAGCTTCACTAATAGCCTCATAATCAATACTCTTTTTAGCCTTTTTTTCACATTTTATAATAATCTCACTAAAATCTTTCAATACATCTTCAATACGTCCTGAAAAAGCTAATTCTGATTCATCATACAAAGGCTTAATAGCATTCAATTCATTTATTCTATCTATACAAAAGACATATTTTCCAGGTCTTTCATTTAGTAATTCTAAAAAATAATTACTTAATCCCAATTTTTTATAGTCATTTTTCATTCTTTTTTTATCTAATGAAGTATATCTTGGAATCCAATTTTTTCTTGTTTCTTCTTCATTTTCATGATCCAAGCGATAATCTTCATAAAAAGACGTTGCTATAATAAATGGCATTTCAAAAACAGTATCTGTTCCAATCGTTATTTTTTTTTT
>UWSL01000132.1 GCA_900552975.1 uncultured Mycoplasmatota bacterium
GATTTATGGAGCTTACGCAATTATACTACTTTTATTTAACTGCTAAATACGAACATATATCTCGTGCAAGTAAAGAAATAAATATCGCTCAGCCGGCGTTAACTAAACAAATTCATAATCTTGAGGATGAATTAGGCGTTTCTTTATTTAAAAGAGTAGGAAGAAATATTAAACTTACTGAGTGGGGAGTATGGTTGAAAAATAATATTGAAGAACCATTAAATAAACTTCATAATATTAAAGAAGAAATAGAGCATTTAAAGCTTAGCAATCATATAAAAATATGTGCAAAGGTTGCATCTAATTTTATTACTAATATTATGTTAAATTTTAAGGAACAACATAACGATATAACATTTTCACTTACTCTTTCAGGAGAGGATGATTGTGATATTTTAGTTAAAACGGCTAAAGAAGGCTTTAAAGAGGAGATATGCTTAGCATCTGGCAATTTTTTTTGGAATAAAATAAAGGATATTACTGATTTAGAAAGTGCCCCTTTTATAACATTTACTGTAAATAAAGAACTTAGAAAAACAATTGATGATTATTTTAATATAAAAAATATTAAAGCTAATATTGCTTTTGAATGTGAGAATATTAATTCAATTCATGATTTAATTAAAAAGGATAATGGTATAGGCTTTATTCCAGAATTTACATCGGGTGTTTTAAAAAATGATTTAAAGCTTTTTACAGATTCAAATTTTATTATTACAAGATATATTGAGGTTAAGAAAAATCCTTACGGTATTTGCAATGAAAAGCTTTTAGAAGAATTTTATGATTATATGTGTGATTGTTTTAAAAATAAAAGAGTAATTTGATTTCACTTAAAAGATAAAATGAATCATTTTAATACTAAAAAAGCGAAGGATATAACGTCTTCATCTTTTTTGGTTAAAGACAAAATATAGTTTAAAATTTTTAAAAAATGAGTTAAAATTAATTCAATGAACTTTATAAAATTAAATTATAACTAAATTAATAGTTACTAAAGGAGTAAAAAAATGAAAAAGTTAAATGTTATTGTAAAAGAAAAAAGCCTTTTAGAACTTGCAGAAGATGGAAAAAAAGGGGATTTAATTGATTTAGAAGAATTAACCCAAGTTGATTCATCATATCTTGAAACTTTAATTGCGTCTGGTAAAGACAAAGTGTATGAAGATAAAATTTCGGAATTTAAAAAAAGATTAGATGCGGAAAATTTTGTGAAAATTAATGAACTTAATAATAAAATTTCCTTACTTGAAAAACAACATGAGTCTGAATTAAAAATTAATGCTCAAAATTTCGAAAAAGAATATTTAAATAAAATAGCAGAATTAAATAATATTATTTTAACTTTAAAGAAAGAAAATGAGTCGGCATTAGTTATTAAAGAACAAGAAGTTGCTAAAACATATGAAAATAATATTGCAGGCCTAAAACAAGAAATTGAAATTTTAAAATCTACAAAAAAGAGTGATTTAGAAAATTTAACTTCTAAAAACGAGGCGGAATTAAATAAATATAAAAATGAAGCTAATAGTAAATATGCAGCTTTAGAACAAAAGTATAATATAATTATGGCTCAATATGAAAATCAGGTTAAACAAGTAAAACTTGAAATGGAAAACGATTTTAATAATAAATTAGGTGAAATGCGTTCTAAACAGGATTTAGAAAAAATCAAGGCTGAAAATGAGGTAGCTAATTTAAAGAATTCATTTGAAAATGAAAAATTAAAATTATTGGCTGAACAAAAAGAAAAATATGAAAATGAAATTAAAGAAAAAGAAAATATAATTAATGGCCTTCAAAGAGCAAAAGCATCAATGAATGTAAAACAAACAGGAGAAGACCTAGAGGCTTGGTGTGATGGAGAGGTTAACTCTTATATGCAAAATGGTCTTTTTAACTGTACTTGGGATAAAGATAACAAAGTTATTAAAGATGAGGGAGAAACTAAGGGTTCTAAGGCTGATTATATTTTTAAGGTATATGCAGATGAGAAGCATAATCCTAATGAGCTTTTAGCTTCAGTATGTTTAGATATGAAGGATGAAAATCCTGATTCTGTAAATAAAAAAACAAATGCTGATTATTACAAACAGCTTGACAAAAATCGTGAAAAAAAGGAATGCAAATATGCTGCTTTAGTATCAAATTTAGAACTTGATAAACCAAATATAGCACCAATATTTAAGGTGAAAGAATATGAAAATATGTATGTTGTAAGACCTGCATATATGATGACTTTCCTTAATATGCTAGCATCTTTAACAACAAGATTTAGAGATTTGATTTTAGCTCACGATGCCAAATCTTTAGAGTTACAGTCAAAAAATGAATTATTGAAAATGTTTGACGATATAAAAAATACTTATCTTGATAAACCTCTTGAATCCCTTAAAAAGAATGTTGAAGATATTTTAAAGAATTCGGAAGCAATAAAAAATGCAGCTAATAAGATTGATGATCAATGTGATAAGATTAAAAGAAGCTATATAGCACAAATAGAGGAAAAAATTAATAAATTTGAGCTTAAGCTT
>UWSL01000133.1 GCA_900552975.1 uncultured Mycoplasmatota bacterium
CAATCTTTTTTGTTAAATAATATTATAATGAAAATTTAGCAATATTTTATAATTTCTTAGCATATAAAAAAGCCATATATTGGCTTTTTATATGCTAATTATTTAGCTATTTTAGGATCTTTGAATGTTCCATCATCACTTTTTGAACCTGTTACTTTATACATGATTTGTTTTAATTCATCAGAGTTTCTTAAAGTTATTTCATAACCATTTTTATTTTGATAACCAGTTGTATTCATAACTTCTAAGATACTTTCAACTACTTTTTCATAGTTGGATGTTTGAAGTCCGCTATAGTTACCATACACAGCTATTTGAAAGCCAAAACCATAATCATTAATAAAATTTTCAGCACTTTCATCAAGATATTTTGTAAAATCCATTTTTTTACTATTTTCAAATAGTTTATCACGATCATTTTCTTCTTGATAATTTTCATAATATGAATCTGAATCAACACAATCACCAACAAAGCTACAATATTCTTTAGGATAGATACTGATTGTAACATTTGTAGCATCTGTAACAGCTTTGACTTTTTCAGCTAAAGATGCTTTAATGTCATTTAAGAAAATAATATCAATATATTCATCTTGCACTGTATATAAAACTTCATTTTGATTATATTCCGTACTAGTAACATTTATTTCACGATTATCAGGATCAATGCAAGTCCTAGTGGTAAATTTTTGATTTTGGCCATCAATATGATTTTTAGGCTTTTCACAAGTGAAAGTAACACCATAACGATTTTTTAAAGTTTTAATAATAAATTCTTCTTCTGTTTCAGCAAGGATTTCCGTCTTTTGCATAAAGACATAACGTAAAATTTGTTCTGGATATTTTAAGTAAAGTACATAGGACCCACCAAATAATAGAACAAAGAAAGCTATATATGCTAGAGTTTGCAAAGCTTTAATATTTTCTTTATTTGCAACTATTTGTGTAATAATATTAGATATAAACATGCCAACAAAAGCACTTACAACAGATGCTACAGCATAATAATCATAATAGTCACGCATATTTTCATTGATGAATCCAGCAGCGATGAAACATACAACAGCACTAACTATTCCACCTATTAAAACAGATATTGAAGCCGTACATTCTTTTTTTTCTTTTGATGCTTTAATAAATGTATATAAAATAAAGTAAAGAGGCATAGCAATTATTATTAGTTTGTTATACTTCGTCATTAAATATAAAATTGCAAAAATAGCGATAGCATTTAGTAAGATATTAAAGATAAATTTATTGCTTGAACGTTTAAATTCGTCTTTATTTTGTTGTTGAACGATGGCTGCCTGTTGCATTTTTTCTTTTTCAGCTTTTTCTTTGGCTAATTTATCATAATATTCTTGAGGTATTTCAATAATTGGTTTGTTGGAAGGAGCTGGTTCTGGTTGCTTTTTTAAATTTGGTAAATTAAAATTATCATTATTATTTTCTGGCATATATTATCACCCTATTCTAATTTTATTATATCATAAAAAATAAAAATAACAGCAAAAACTGTTATTTTAACCATTTATATTCACGATATGTTTTTATTAATATTATACAAAAGATAAGGCCGATAGCAATTGTCAAAATAATATTTATATCAGCTGTATTAGGATTGCTAATTGTCTCTTCATATACAGGTTCTATAGTAATATCACTAGAAGGCATGATAAATTGATTATTATTTTCTGGAATGATATTACCATATTCATCTTTGATAATAACATTCTTAATATTGTATCCGGAATTTGGAATTGCTTCATATTTTAGTTTTTCATAAGATTGAGCTGTACTTGAAATAATAATTTTACCATAAATACTTTCTTTTTGAGATATATGATATGTTAAATTATAATTGGTAATATTATTATTATTTATAAGAGCTAAGTTATTTTGAATTATTTTTAACATTGAATATTCTTTATCAAGAGGTATGCTTTGAATTTGATTTCCTTTAAAGTCAAAAGTATTAAGAGTATTTTCTGTTAGTATTATTATCTTATTGTTAATTATTTGAAAATCAATAATTTTAGTACTATCATTAATTTCTTTTTGCCATATAATATCGGTATCTTTATCTAAGAGTGTTATTATTGGTTGATTATTTTCATTAATAGATGAAGCTACTAAGTATTCATTAGTTATTAAGACTTTTTCATAAGTATTATCTATATTAGATGATAGTTTTATTTGATAATAATTTTCTTTAAAAATATTTTGTAAAGTCGATTCATCAAAATCACTAAATCTTTTATTTTCTAAATAAGATAAATTAGTATCATAAATTAAAATTTCATTTTGATAAAGTTCATTATCATCTGTTAAAAAAAGTAAATATATTTTGTTATCATAATAATTTAATTTTATTTTAGGAGCTGTTGTTATATCGCTATTAAATGTACTATTTATGATATGTAAGTTGGTATCAAAATTATATAAATATAAATTATTATCTTTTAAGGCAACTAGATAATATGTTTCATTTATTTTTTGTAAATCATATATAGTTGTATTAT
>UWSL01000134.1 GCA_900552975.1 uncultured Mycoplasmatota bacterium
TATATAAAATAAATAAGGAGCTTAAAGCCATTAGTAATTCTAAAAAAATTGTAATGATGACTTCACTAATTAAATCTTTTAGATTATTTAGTTCGTTAAAACGAGTTATAATTTCACCCTGACTTTTTGTTTTAATAACTGATAAAGGGAGATTAAAAATGTGTTTAATAAAAGGAATAATCACTTTCAAATCAAGATTTTTATTTAAATAAATGACATATTCTTCTTTTTTATATGAAAAATATGTTTTTAATAAACTTAAGCAAACAAACATAAGTGATATAATAGAAACCACTTGATATGTATTTGCTTCGATAAAATACATAGATGCTTTTAATTGATAACTTAATATTATGGAAAATATAGATAAAATGATACTTAAAAATATTATTTTCATGACTAGTTTTTGATCATCTTTAGAAATGTTATTAAGCATATCTTTTAAAATACTATTTTTATCATATTGAGGCAATTGATTTAATGGTTTTAGAACTAATATGATATTAGTCCATTTTTTTAAAAAAGCTTCTTTTTTTATTTTAATGTAACCTTTGGCAGGATCCATTAAGTAATAATACTTGTGATTATACTTGTATATAACGACAAAATGTAATAAATTATTATCATTAGTGTGAGCGATAACCGGTAATAGCTCTTTTTGAATGTCGTTGGTTTTGGCTCCGAATGCATTAAACCCATATTTTTCAGCAGCTTTTTTGATATTGTAAGCAGTTGTTCCCTTTGCTGTTGTATAGGTATCGTCCTTTATTTTTTCTAATGGAATGTAACCGTTATAATATTTTATTATTGAACTAAGACAACACGCTCCACAATCACTTATATTGCTTTGATAAACTGTGATATTTTTCATTTTTTACTCCCTTCACTTTATATATTATCGTTGAGAGTAAAAAATCCTTTTAAACATAAAAAAAATAACAAAATTTGTTATTCATCGTCTGTTCCCATGGAGATGTCAGGATCCTCAGTTGGGATTTCACAATTACTAGTATCGAAAATACATGTTATACATGGTGTAAATTCATCGTTATTGGCATCAACAAATGTATCAAAAGCATAATTAATTAAAGAAGGAACAATAAAAATAACTAAACCAGCTAAAGTTTTTTTAAAAAGTTGGACAGCGCTACCAGTTAGATCTTCTTGCTTACCACTTATAACTACTTTAAATAAACTAGCGATACCTGAATAAGTTAGAATTAAAGGAGCAGCTATTTTTAAAATTATTATTGCTATCCCAACTATTTTTAAGGCACGTAAAGTTCCTGGATATTCACAAAAATGAAGCTTAGAACTAACACCAGCAGCATTTGTAATATTAGCTAGTATAAAAAATGAAAAGCATATAAATATTAAATATTTAGAATTTTTTTTATTCATCTGTACTCACCTATTAATATAATAACTTATTTTTAACTTTTAGTAAATTGAAGAGTATAAATTTTACATTAAATTAATATATTTTATTAATAATGGAGGAATGAAAATGATTAACAAAAAAAATTTATGGTTTGTAACATTATTTAGTATTATCCTAGTTCTTTCGATTTTTTATGTAGGAATGAGTGAAGACGATGTAAAAAGTTTAATTGAAAATAAAGAAGTTAATACAGAAGATACATCTTTGGTAGTAAAAGAAAGTACAGAATTGGTCGCTTTAAGAGTACAAAGTGACGAAGAAGTAATGGCAGATTTAGAAAAGTACCAAAACATTTTGCTTAGCGAAGCAGCTAAACCAGAAGAAAAAAGTGAAGCTTATACGGCCTTGCTTAACATTAACAATAATAAAGGATTGGAACAAGAATTAGAAAAAATCATAAAAAAAGAATTTAAATATGATTCATTTGTTAAAATTAATAGTGGCAATGTTACGGTAGTAGTTGATAATAATGGAGAACATAATTATGAAATTGCAAATAAAATTATTAGAAGAATTCAAAAAGAATTTGATAAAGAGATGTATATTACAGTTAAGTTTAGTTAACATATTATAAAAAGTTTCATACAATATATTGATAGTAGAAAGTGAGACATTGTATGGAACGTATTCTGACTAAAAGAGAAAGAGAGGTTTTCGAGCTATTAGTCTTAAACAAAACAACGTCAGAAATTGCTGAGGAATTAAAAATAAGTGAAAAGACAGTTAGAAACCATATATCTAATGTTATTCAAAAACTTGGTGTAAGTGGAAGAAGCCAAGCAATTCTTGAATTAATAAGATTAAATGAAATATATTTATAATCCTCTATTGAGGATTTTTTGTAACTAAAGTGCGTCTAAAAAAGACTTTTTTAAAATATATTTAATTAGGTGATGGAAATGCTTAAAAAGTTTACTTTAAGAAAATTATCTATAGCAATTTTGATGGCTATTGTCGCTTTTATTTTATATATGTTTCCAGAACCTCTTAAAGAACATATTGAAGATATGCAAAATAATAAAGAAGCAATCTTTTTGATTGATAAAAATAATTATGTTAGTATGATAA
>UWSL01000135.1 GCA_900552975.1 uncultured Mycoplasmatota bacterium
TTTATCTTTTAAATATCCAAAAAATTTCATAATAAAATATAACCCATTCCTTTTCTAGTATCTATTGCATCTTCATATCCAACACTTTTTAATTTTGCTCTTAATCTACTTATATTTACAGTTAAAGCATTATCATTGATAAACTCATCATTGTTCCATAAATCTGTCATAAGCTCATCTCTAGTAACAATTTTATTTTGATGATTAAGTAAAAAACAAAATATTATCATCTCATTTTTAGTTAAAATAATTTCTACATCTTCTTTTTTTATAATTCCTTTTTGGACATTTATTTTTAAATCTTTATATGAAAGAACATTTGATTTTGCATTTGTTCTTTTTAATACTGCCCCAATTCTTAGAAGAAGTATATTAGGATTATATGGTTTAGTTATATAATCATCTGCTCCATAAGAAATAGATAATGCCTCATCAATTTCAGAATTTCTACTAGTTACCATTATTACAGGAATATTAGATGTTTTTCTTAGATCTTGTAATAATTTTTCGCCATTTATATAAGGTATGTTTATATCTAGTAATATTAAATCTGGTGAAGATTCAATTATTTCATTTAAGGAATTTTTAAAGTTTCTTAAAATAATAGGTTTATAATTATTATTTTCTAAAAGTTCTGATAACTCGTTACATATTGCATCATCATCTTCAATAATCATAATTTTCTTCATATATCTCACCACATTTCTTATAAATTATTATACCACTAATAAGGTAGATCTTACCTTACAGTTTTGTAATATAAAAAAGGAATTATTTTTTCAAATTCCATTTTCTCGAAATCTATTAATTCCATACCATATTTTATTTTCTTTTGTAGTTTATAAAAAGCATCTTGTCCAGCAGTACCATTATACTCACGATTAGAAAATTCATAGTTTAAAATTAACAATTCAGATAACAAGCAAGTATAATGATATTTAAATAGATTTTTTTCTTTTTTATTGTAATCCATATCAAATATATTCATAAAATGACCTCCAGTTGCTTGAATGGTAAATTCTTTAAAAAGTTGTCATATCATATATACTTTGTTATATAATCTATCAATTAATTTTTCATTATCATATTTATATATAATATTTTTAAATCCACTTATAAAACTATTCCAATTATCAGAAACTTGATCATATCCAAAAAAGCATTCGCTTAAACCATTGTGATATTCTAACTTAATTATCCATTTATATTTATAATTATCTTTATTATTATACTCTTTATTCCAAAAATTCATTTTAGATTTTTTTATACTTTTTAATATATCATACCTTTCATCATCAGATAAAATAATATCTTTAGCCACTAATACATAATTATATTTACAATTATACTTTGCTTGTTGATTATTTGAAAAATCAAAATCGTATCTATATTTACTGTTCTCTATTTCATATATCAGAGTAACTTTATCAATATCAATTACAGCCATTTTACCAATAGAATGAAAATAATTTTGACAATTAGGACAATATTTATTGTATAAAGTTGCAGTTATTTTTTCTCCATCAAAATCATACTTTTCAAATCTAGGTTTTTCATTTCTATATATAGTACCATCCTTTACTAAATTACTTAAATCATTATTTTTCCTTTTATATCCTCTATAGCAATAGACAACTTTTAGAGTATCTTTATTATTGCAAAAAGGACAAGTTAGTGTTTTCCCCATATTTCTACCTCCATTAACTAACATAAGTTTATCTTCAAAAAGACCTTTAAAACATTATTTTTCGCACTATGACTATAATTGGAGTTGTTACGGGAGAATTTTTAGTAAGTAAAGAAGGATTAGGTTACTTAATTATATACGGAACTCAAGTCTTTAATTTAGACTTGGTTATAAGTGGTATTTTACTTTTAGTTATTATATCTTATATTCTTTATAAAATAGTTATTTATATAGAAAAAATATTATTAAAAAAATAAAGAAGGTTGGCTCTTCTTTATTTTACTTTTTCTAAGCGAATAAATTTATTCTTTTTTGTATTTTGAACATGATATTTATTATGACTAGGTTTTTTAGAAACTATTTTTTTCTTTTTTGGTTTTGGCTTTGGTTGATTAGTTCTATTAACTTTTTTAATATTATTTGGATTTAAATTTAATTCTTTTTTTGGTTTAGTTGATTCCAAAACTGGTTTAGTTTCTGATGCTTCTTTTATTTCTTTTACTTCATTTATATTTAATGATTTTATATCCACAGATTCAGGACGCTCCATCTTTTTGATTGGAGGTTTTGGTTTATTGTATAAAGAAGCAGATTTTATTTCAATTTTTTCTATTTCAACCTGTTTTTCTTCTTGAGCTTTTGGGCGATGCTTTTTAGCACTTTCTATTGAAACGACTTTTATTTTTTCGCCATTTAAATAGTCATCATGTTCTACAAAAGTTTCTTTTTTATTTTTTTCTTCTTGTTTTTTAGCAGTAG
>UWSL01000136.1 GCA_900552975.1 uncultured Mycoplasmatota bacterium
GTATTCTTTAAATTCTTTTTGATATTTTATAAATTTTTCTTCTATAACATTATCGTGAAATTGGTGTTGATCATCTTGCCATATTTTCATTGTTTGATAAATTTTGATATATGGATCGCCTTGGTTAATATCACTCACTTTTTCTTGTTTGATATTTGTTAAGGCCGAGGGCATATTATTGTCAATTTTTTTTAATTCAGTCAAATATTCATTTTTATATACTTTTTTAAAATGATTAAGAATTTTCTTAGTGATGATTGAACCCTCAGTTAAAACTTCTATAAATCCATAATAAATATATGCTTGTCTATAGCGTTTCCATTTTTTTACAATGTCTATCTCTTTTTCTGCTTGCTTTTCATGAAAAAAGTATTGTTTTCTGATTTTTTTAAACAATTCGTTAAAATTTATTTTGGTGACAGGAGTGGAAGTTATATCATTTATGTATTTAATAATATCTTTTTCTACTTTCGGATTATTTAAAGATTCTATTTTAAATATTGTTTGCCATTCCTTGTCAGTAATAAATGTTTCTATCTTATTTATATTTTTTTTAAAATCGCTTACTTTTTTCATTTATCTCCTTAAAATTTAAGACCTTTTATTTGTGATTTTGGTTTGTAATCATTTCTGAATTTTAAGCCTTCTGGTGTGAGTTCATAAATTTCGTCGCATACTTCGTCTATAAATTTACGATCATGGCTTACACTAATTATTGCTCCTTTAAATTCTTTTAAAAGTTTCCTTATTACTGGATTTGATAAGGGGCTTAAATTTCTTGTAGGTTCATCCAATATTAAAACGTTAGATTTTTCTAATATTAGTTTGATAAGTAATAGTTTTGCTTTTTGACCGCCAGATAGATTCGCTATTTTTCCTAAAACTTCCTCTTTAGTGAATTTTAAACTTCCTAAATAAGTTCTAACTTGAGTTTGAAAATCTTTTGAATGGTCATTTTCAGTTAAAAGTTCAAGTGGAGTTTTATCTAAATCTAGTAGTTCATCATAATTTTGTGGCATATAGCCAATTTGTAAGTCTTCTCTTGTTTTTAATTCTTCATAAACTTTCTTTAAAAATGTGGTTTTTCCAACTCCATTATGCCCTATAATTACGACATGTTTACTACCAAATATACTTAAATTAATATTCCGAGATAATTCTTTATCGCCTTGTGTTAGTGTAGGGAGAGAGATGTCTAAGACCATTTTCCCGGATGGAATTTCTTTGGTTACGGCGTTTTTAATTGTAATTGCTTCTTCGACATCTGGTATTTCAGTAAAATTTTCTTTCTCTCTTTCATATCTTTTTTCTTGGGATTTTAATGATTTCATTTTTTTCTTAAGTAATGCTGCTCCATGAGGATCTGATCTAGTAATAGTTCTTTGCTGATATTCGACTTTTTGATAAACTTCTCTAAATCCCGCCATTTGTTTATTGTAATCGCTTTGTTCTTTTCTTGCTATCATTTCTTGGTGAGAAAGTGCACGAGATCTAGATTCTATGTAGTCTTTATATCCTTCGTAACTTATTGTGTACCTGCAATCAGTTTTTTTCTTAATGGATTCTAGGTGAATAATTCCGGTAGCAGTGTTTTCTAATAAGGTTTCATCATGAGACACATATAAAATTGGTGCATCTGTGCTATTTATAAAGTTTTCTAGCCACTCTAATGTTTCAATGTCTATGTCATTAGTTGGCTCATCTAATAATAATATATCTGGTTTTTTACACAAAATTTTAATTATTTGAATTTTGACTTTTTCTCCACCAGATAAAGTTTTTATCGGGCGGTCGTCTTCTAGCATTTTATCATCCAATCCAAATTTAGCAAACAAACTATATATGTCAGTTAAATAGTTATAATTGTCAAAGTTAATGTCTTCTTCTGGGCTGTCCTTTAGGAAATAGTCCATCACAGTACTTTCTTTCCAATTATCTTGAAGGGATTGTTCCAAATATCCAACGTGAAGGTTATGTGTATTTACTTGTCCAGTTACTGTTGCATATTCCATTACAGCGTTTTTATCAGTAACTAATTTTAATAAAGTGCTTTTACCATTTCCCTCTTCGCCAATTATAGCTATTTTTTCTTTAGGTTGTAACGTAAAAGTAAAGTCTTTAATTATTGGTCTATCGTCTTTTTTTAAAGTTATACTCACTTTGTTAAATTCTAACATTTTAATCCTCCTCATAATATATTTTTAATGTTTCACTATTTATTTCTTCTAGTAAGTCTCGCTTACAGCAAATTTTCTTTTTAT
>UWSL01000137.1 GCA_900552975.1 uncultured Mycoplasmatota bacterium
CTAAAATTAATCAATTGAAAAAAGATTTATTGGATTATAAAGATTTGAGTCTTTATAATCCAATAAATACAGCTTATGAAAAATTAGGGCTTGATAATATCTTGTATAGTTTGAATCATTTCTTTAAAAATGATTTAGCAACAGTTAATAGTGATATAAAAAAAGTTTTTGATATTTTTAGCTTAGTCGATATTGAGTTAACAGAAGAAGATTTTATTTATAGTAGTTATGCTAGATATTATATTCATGAATTGTTACAAGATGATGATATTGAAAGAATGAAAGATATTTTTGAAGATTTACATTGGAAATGTCCTGATGTTATTTTACATATAGAAATGTGTTTACGTATTCTCTTTAATAAAAATATTAAAAAATTTGAACAATATTTAAGTGATAAAAAACGTGAAGCTTTAAAAGATAATTTGAACTTTAATGATTACTTAATAAAAAAAGATAATTTAGAAAAAGAATTATTATTTTTAGAAAATTATGATGGTTCAGCAATAATAAGTAAATTTATGAATGGAACATTAATTTTAAATGAATATAGTAAAGTTAATGTTGATAAATGTTATTCTAAATTCTTAGGTGATAATGTTAAAATAAGTGAAGCTAAGAATATGAATGATGACTTTAAAAAATTTTATTATAATTTAGATGAATATAAGAATTTCTTAAAGTACACTTATATTTTGGATGATGTAAAGAAAAAATATGCTGAACGTAGTTCTCACTTAGATAATTGTGCCAAAATAGAAAAAGATATTAATAGTATTATAGAAGAATTAGTTAAATTAAATGATAAAGTTAAAAGTGCATCCAAAAAATCATTCTTTATTTTTAAGAAGAAAATTAATTTAGATCAAGTATATGTAGAAATTAATGAGAAAATTAAAGAACTTGATAATAAATATAATGAATATGACAATGAATTTATTTATAAGAAAATGAATGAAGAACTTACGGATACTTCGTCAATATTTGATGTCTTTAAGTTTGTTTTGTCATTTAAAGGATATTTACGTAAATGTATTAAAACAACTGATGAATCAATGGATATTGATATAATAAAGCAAAATGTTAAAGAGTTTGATATGTTTTTAAATAATCCTAATTTAAATGTTTTGAAAAATGTTAAATTTATAGCAGATACAGATATTGCATTGATGATAAGTGATCATTATAAATTACTTAATATAAATACTAGAAAAGATGATTTAACTTTAGATAATATTGATAATTTATTAAAAGATTTAAATGTTATAATTAACAATTATTATTTAGAAAGTTTAGGTTTAGATATTAATTTTATCTTAGAATTATTTGAAAGCAAAAAGATTATTGACGCAAAAGAGAAGGCCAACTGAGTTGGTCTTTTTCGTTGAAATAATTGAATAAATATGATAAAGTTAGTATGGTGATAATATATGAGTAGTATAGTAAAATCTTTTGGAAAAATATGTTTGATGGTAGTAGGAATATTGTATGTAATATTGGCTATTTTTGTAACAATTTGTTTATTAAACTTTAATGATTACAGAATAACAGTTTTTGGAAATAAATCTTTACTTTTGCTTAAAGATGGTTTAGGTGATAATTATAAAAAAAATGATTTGTTAGTAGTTACAAAAGATGATGGTAGTTCTGTTAAAGAAGGAGATAGTATCTTTTTTTATAATGCTTCATTAAATTATACTGTTAATTATGCTGTTGTAAGAGATACAGAAAAACATGCAAATGGTACATATACTTTTAAAATAGACGGCAATCATAATGTTTATACAGATTATTATATAGGTAAAGATCCTAAAGTATTTAGAGGTGTTGGTGGAGTATTGAGAGTACTTGAGTCTAAATGGGGTTTTTTACTACTAATTATTTTACCAACAATGATGGCAGTTATTTATGAAATTTATATGATTATTATTGAAGTTATTGAAATAAAAAATGAGGTCAAAGATGAATAAAAAAATATTAATATTAGGATTATTGTCTTTCTTAGTATTATTTATTTTTGGAGTGGCTAGTACTTTTGGGTTATTTCATAGTGAAATAGATGGGGAAGTTAATACGGATGTTGCTAAATGGAATATTTTAATAAATGATACTAAT